>CAMZGB010000031.1 GCA_947306285.1 uncultured Lachnospira sp. | reverse complement strand
AGCTCGCACTTTTCTAGGTATTCTTCGCTTGTATAGTGGCGATTCATTGCTTTTAATGTCTTATCGCATCCACTTTGCATAGAAAGATGGAAATGCGGACAAATCTTTTCGCATTTAGCTAGTCTACTGATGAATTCGTCTGTAATGATGTCTGGATTAAGTGAACTTAGTCTGATTCTCTCTAAACCATCTATTTGATTGAGCTCTTCCACTACATCTATTAGCTGTTTACCTTTGAAATCATAGGTTGAAACCTCAATTCCTGTAATAACTATCTCTTTATATCCACATTTTACTAATTCTAATGCTTCTTTTTTGGTACTTTCAAAGTCACGGCTTCGTACTCTACCTCTTGCATACGGAATAATGCAATATGCGCAGAAGTTGTTACATCCGTCCTGGATCTTGATATGGGCTCTTGTGTGCTCTGTCACTGTAGCCATATCCATTTCTTCGTATTCGTCGGTCTTGTTTATGTCGATTAGCGCTTCTTTTGTTGCACTTTCAATAATCTCTACAATATTTTTCTTTTCGTTGTTTCCTACTATCACATCAACCGCTTCATCTGCCTTTGCCTCGGACGTCTTGGTTTGAACGTAGCAACCTGCTGCTATAACTAGCGCATCTGGGTTTTGCCTTTTAGCTCTGTGGAGTATTTGGCGAGACTTCTTATCTGCCATATTGGTAACTGAGCAAGTATTTACAATCGCAATATCGTAAGGCTCACTAAATGGGACTATCTGATAGCCCGCGTCTAGTAACTTCTGCTCCATAGCTGAAGTCTCATATGCATTTACTTTACAACCTAGGTTGTGAAACGCTACTCTCTTCACTATTACTCCTTTATTTCACACTCTAACTTATTATAATATAAAAAAATCATATTGTTCAATATGATTTCTATCTTGTTAATATTCCTAAATCGTGATAATATGATTTCGGATAGAAAATGAAAGAGAGGGTAACTATATGAAAACTGTTACAATCAATTTAAGTTCAATTGACAAAGTTAAATCATTTGTTAACGATATCGCAAAGTTTGACAGCGATTTTGATTTGGTGTCTGGCAGATACGTAATTGACGCTAAGTCTATTATGGGTATCTTCAGTTTAGACCTTTCAAAACCTATCGAATTAAATATTCACAATGAAGACAATATCGATGAGGTTATGGATGTTCTTGCACCATATCTCGCATAATTAATGATTAAATTTAAAACTGCGCTACATTACGTAGCGCAGTTTTTTTATGCTTTATTCTCTTTTAAAGTGTAAGATTAAACGGTCAGTTTAACTTTCTTTCCAACTATTTTCTTTGTAAAGATCTTCTTATATTTCTTTAAGATTTTCTTTTTTTGTTTCTTGCTTCCAACCTTAATCTTAATAGTTTTAACTCTTGAACCCTTAAGAGCTTTCTTAACAGACTTAGCAGTAAGTTTTTTAGTTTTTAACACTATAATGCGAACTGTCTTAAATTTAGCAAATGCTTTCTTCGCTATCTTCTTTACTTTTTTGCCAAGAACTATTGTAGTAACATTGCTTGCCTTTGCTTTTTGTATTGCTCTTCTTATTACAGTGCTCTTAACAGATTTCTTTTTAACAACTACTTTTGCAACTGATTTAGTCTTAGATTTCTTAGCGGCCGATTTAGTAGTCTTCTTTGTAACTGTGTTAGTTGTTTGAGTATTCTTTGTGGTCTCTTCTACAGTTGTTGTAACTTTTTCAGTTGTATTTTCTTCTAGGCCAAATATGCCAGTTCCTTCTTTCTGCTGCTGCTCATATTCTTCCACAGTCATCCAACGAGCTATAAGTGTAAAATCACCTTCTACTGGAAGTTTAAATGAATATTTAACATCATTTAGATACCATCCAATAAACACATGACCCGCATACGTTGGTTCAAAAGGCTTCTCTAGTTTTTCTCCCTTAACTACTGTAACTTCCTTTATAGGATCTCCATTGTTGTAATCTAATTGAACAATAGCTTCATTGGAATCAAAAATCGTAACATCTGCAGTTTTTGGTTTAAGTACTCCTTCTTTATCAGTTGCCGTTATGTAATACTGTCCTGATGCTTTGAAAATCATTTCACCATCCTCGAACAAATCGTAATTGTCAGGCGGAGAATCATATCTAACTTCAAAATTAATTTTAGGTTTCTTTGGAAGAGATGATTTTTTTCCATCAAACTCATCATTTTCCGGAAGAAAGTCATCATCTGTCATTGGTTTATCAAACTGGTCATAGAATGTTACGCATTTATTCAAATTAATCGATGGATAAACATCTCCTTCCGTTGTGTGGGTTATCGTTTTTTCTTCTTTGCTCATATTAAAGTGGAACTCGAAGTATTCTACCCTCTTATTTGCTCCGATGTGCGCAATAATATCATCGATTGGTTCAGAATATTCATCAGGGTTCCTTGGTTTTACATGAATTGAATAATCTCCAGGTTTATAAACCGACAAATTGCTTCCAAACACAGTAGCTTCAGAAGGTTTTACAGTCTCATCTAGAATAAATAATACCTCAGGCATATCACCCTTCCATGGATTTCCAAACTGAGTTTGATAATCTACATACTTATTCAAATCAATACTAAGTACATCTGTAGGCTCGTCCATTGCGTATTCATTAATATCACTAGTAACAATTCTAAGCTGTTTGTCCTCTAGTACTTCTATCTTTATAGGATTTACGTCATAGCCTGCCACAAGAGCTTGTATAGTATAAATTCCCGGTGCATTTGCAATAAATGTATCCCCTCTTAATTTGGCATGTGAAGTATCTTCAATAATATCAAAAGATATTCTTGGAATATCACCTGTCCACTCTTCATCATTTTGATCATAGAAACGTACTAGTTTTTCTAGGTTATCTATTTTTATTTCGTCTCCTACTTCGTGTAAAGTTAATTCCTCGTCTGAAAGTGATGGTTCCACAAAGTTTACACTATCTATCCAATTATCGGAAGTGTATGTAAGCTTAATAGGATTTACATCAAATGATTTGGAACTCTCATTTGTTACTTCACCACCTAGAGATAAGGTGACACCATCATTAGTTACTATTGGAGTTATCATATATGTGCCTGGTTCTGAAACTCTTAGTTTATTATTATGATCTATAACAGCACCTTCAACAGGATCTCCATCTGAATCCGTTACTTCAAATGATATATCCGGCCATCCTTTTCTTGCACTATAATTTTTAAATGTCATAAGAGGCCAATATGGATATTTATCTCTATATGACTGAAGTAATGTAGGATTCCACTCTCTTCCATATTGATCATAGAATTTCAAGTAATCTTCCAAATCTAGTACCTTTGTTTGTTTTTTCTTTGTTATTCTCAACTGAGATGGATCTAAATCTGGTTTTTCCATAGTCACTGTGGTAAGTTCTGCAACATCTCTTGCATATATTTCCATCCAATCAGAATAAACTGGATTTCCATCATTATCGGAACACCACACTCTAACATGATATGTTCCAGGAATCTCAAAACTAGTGTCTCCATCCTCATCAATAGTGATTCCTTTGCGCTCTTTTGCTTCCCAATAAACTGGAACATTCTTTTCATAGCCATTTGCAGTCATAACCATATGATCTATGAAACTATGCATATTAATCTTTCTAGAATATAAATCATCATATCCTCCCGAAAGATTTATCTTTCCGTCATGCTCAATAGATGAATTCTTCACCACATGAACGTAAATGACAGGTTTTTTAACGTTATCTATTTGCTCTGGAGTCATTCCTTCCGGACTATCATTTGTTATAATCTGATAGTCAGGGTCAATCCTCCATGTTAAATAGAAATCTTTAGTTTCTTCCACATTTTGTTTAGCTTTAACATATTGAGTTCCATCTTCATCTGTCTCTATAGTAGCTGGATCAGAATCCTGTGGATCTCTAGGATTTCCATCTGCATCGCAGACTACCCAAGAACCTCTACTTGCATCAAAATCAAATTCCTCAATATTATCTCTATCATATCCCTTTAATTCTATTTGATCTAAATATAAACTTGGAGCAGGTTTATGTTCTTCAGGTCCTTTTAACTCATAATGTGTAGCTCCCTTAGTCACTTTCATATTATCCAAGTCATAGAGTGGTCTAATATAGTCCACAGTACCTGTCATATTTGACCTATTAAAATTGGTAGCTGACGCTCTTTCACAGAAAGGTATTTCCTTAGCTATATCTTTTATCGAACTCTTGGTACCGTCTTTGTTTTTATAATTATGTGAGTCTCGACCATCACTTTGTAGGTTATCATTAATTGATTTCCAATCAACATTTGTGCTCTTAGACCATGCTCCCTTATCACACCACATATTATAGTTTCCGTGTGCTAAATCATAGCCTCTTGCACCCGCATTAGTAACAGCTCTACTATAAAGAGCGCCCTGTGCCTGACAACCTGAATCTGTGTTGTCTGCTGTATTACTAAATATTGTAGATAACCATTGTTTATCATACATGCTTGGATTAATTCCACCTGCGCCGGCACCGTTGTAATAATCACCACTCATAGCAAAGATAGCTACTTTGTAATTAAGTACCATAGGGCCTTGATAGCTCTCTTTTACAGATGTGTTGTGAGTATTTTGAACAACTTTGGCTACTGTATGTGCAGGTAAATCTAATCCAGAAGAAATAGATTTTGTCTTGGTAACTGATCTACTCTCTGTATGAGATTTTGATGTACTCCAAGCCTGTCCACAGGTAAAGTTTAAAGTAGTTGTATATTTAAATAATGTTTGTTCTACTAGTCCTGCTCCTATCTCCTCACCGATGCTCTCTTCTTGATTATATGTGAAGCCCTCTTCTTTAGTATCTTCAACAGTATCTGTCTGACTATCTTCTAGTGCGGAAGAATGTGTGCTGACCACAGATGTCTTGTTCTTATAGTAAGTATTTTGAGGTTCTCCGTCGCTCTCATCCCATTCTACTCCTGGAACGCCTGCTTCTGCAGCGGCCTTCACCGGATCATCTTCGTCTAAATAATCTTGTGAAGCCATAACATATCTCATATCAGTAGTAGCTATAGGCGATACGTCAAAATCATAAAATGCTATACCGAATGAATTGTAATCATAATCCCAGCTAGCACCTGCTTCATTTACACATGTTAAGACTTTACAGAATCCTTTTGTTGCATCTGTTTTTTCTAAGTCTGGTAATCTGTATTTTGGATCACTTTGTTGACGATCATTTCCTAGGAATTCATCAGTGGATACATTACCGTGACTGTTACAGTTCTCTAGTTCTTGACCCATCAAACGTCTAGCGTCATGTAAACTTCCGATATCTGTAAGAGGTGTTCCTCTAAAATAGTCATTATTTCTGCTACCTTTTTTCTCTTCACTAGCATTAGACATGGTAGCAGCAAAATCTGAAAGTGACCAATCGTAATGATATCCCGAAGATACGTCGCTTCTACCGTAGTTAAAATGTCTATCAAATGATTGTTTGGCCGTCTTACTAGAAGACATCATACCAGAACCCTCAATAGTTACTAATTGACTAGCCTGGTCTCTAAAGAATCCTTCTGCCACCAAACTCCATTTTTTCATAAGTTTATTCTTTGTGATTTCTCTTAACTTATCTGTGGACAGATTTACTGTTCCACCTGTATCCTCTATGTTTATGTATGTATACGGATTCAGTTCTATTTTATTAATACCAATCTTTTTGCCGTCCTTCATGATATAGTCAATGCCTTCAGACGTTGGTTTAGATTTAGAGCCAGAGGCCTGAACACTATATGGCACTAGAAGGGTGGATACCATGATAGCAGTCATGAAAGATATTGCTGTTTTTTTAGTTATTTTTTTGATTATCTTTTTCATCGTTCCATCCTCCTATCTTTTCTTTGTTTTAACTTTTCTAACTTTGCTTGTACAAAGTGTTTTATATTTTCCGTTTACTTTTTGCTGTGCTGCAACTTTGATTTTGTATTTCTTGTTTGCTTTTAGTTTCTTTATTATGTATTTAAATTTCTTAGCACTCACTATTTTAACTATCTTATATTTAGAACGCTTCTTATTCTTAGCTATATAAACTACATATCTAGAAGCTTTATTAATTTTAGACCACTTAACTTTAACTCGCTTATTCTTCAAAGCTTTAACAACAGCGGTGATAGAATATTTAGTAACTTTCGAGGTTTTCTTACTATTATCCCCTTTATTATTCTTATCATCTGTTTTTGAATTATCATTTAGATTACTATACTTAGGCAATATATTTCCAGTAGCTTCTGTTTGGTGACCAGAGTCTGCCAACTTGTAGTTAACCGCATCTTCACCATAAAGTGAATAATCACTTATTAACACTTTTTTGTTATTTCCAACTTTTTCATCTTCAAAATAAGCTTTATAGTTCATCAATAAACTATCATCTAATGCTTTTCCTACAAAGACTTTATTGTTGTAATCTAATGTGGCATCTTTGTTTCCATCATATTTTTTGTCTTTCACTTTCACACCTTGAATAACTATAGGACATTTATCTATCTCTACTGTTATTAAGTTAGGATTCTCGCCACTTCCGTAATCATGTGTTCCGTCTTTACTTTTAAAATACCAGTATACTTTGTAAGTTCCCGCATATGTAGCTCTTGGGATCGTATATTGCCACTTGCCATTCTCACCTAATCTATAATAGTAATAACCATCATCTGAGTCCTTATTTGAAAGCAAATAATGAGATTCCCCATCATAGACTAAACTATTAGGTTTAATATCAAACACAGTAAAATTAACAGATATTATTTCTACTCTGTTTTCTACCATAACGTTAACTTTAGCAGTATAAAAACCGCTTTCAGAAGGTGCCGCGTCTAGTAGATTATCTTTACTGTCATAGTATTTAATCTCTCCTAAAGTGACATCCGAAGGAAGATTATCATCAACAACTAGTTCTGCAATACAAGGTTCTCCGCTTGTCAATCTCTTTGGCGCAGATAATGTAATATTAAATGGATCATTTCCATATTCGCATGGTACAGTCGAACATCTAACATCAAGACTATTGCCTTCTTTAGATTTCACCATTTCCCAATTGTGATTGTGCGAAATCGTATACTCCTTAGTAATGTCTTTCGAGAAATTGCCACATACCACATGAGCTTTAGCTACATATGTGCCCTTTTTGTAAGGTGCAGAATCTAAAAGAGTATCTCCACTATAGTAACTTATCTCACTCACATCTATTTCATCTGGCAAATGTCCGCTTTTTTCCAATGTGGCTATTACTGGGGTTCCATCGTATTCTTTGCTCTCTGCCTTCATTTCCAAAATTAAACCAACTAAATACTTTTCACCAAATGCACAGTTTTCTTCGGAACAGTAAATAGATACTATTCCTGGGTCACCTGTTTCCTTTATAGTCCAGTTATGAGGTGAATGTGCATAAGCTAATGACATTTCTCCATCTTTATTTATATAAAGAAGGCTCTCCTTTGGCCAAACGTATGTAAAGTTATCAATGCTAGCGTAGTCTCCCAAGCCATCTGTAAGTACAATATGAGGATCCGACAGTTTAGATGGTCCTAATAAATGATTCAAAGAAACACTTCCTGCTACTTTACCAGTGAAACCAATCTTTGCATTGCCGCTCAAACAAATTCCACCATACTTTGCTGTAATATTGCTGACATCACCCTCTAGGAATAATTGTGTACCAGAACCATTGCTTATGTCTATTGCATATAGAACATTTTTATCCTCTATAGAACAATTTGACACATACACTTTAGACTGATTACTTTCGATATTTACAAAGGCAGTTGTCATTTCCACATTTGTCAAATGCACTTCTCCTGTGCAATTACTATTAACTTTAATTCCTAGATTCTTATAACTCTCTTGACCACACTTAATCTTTGAATTGCGTATATTTAGGTTTCCCTCTTTTGCTAGTGAAACTGCATTATAATCGTCAGCAAAGATATTACAATTATCAATATCAATATTTCCTGAATAGTCGTCACTTCCTATAACGCATGAATATCCACTTTTTCCAGTACCTCTACTCTCAATGCTCACATTTTTCAAAGATAATGAACCACTTAGCATATAGAAAAGATTACCCATATTGGTAATGATTTTTCCATTTTGTCCTTCATGGTCAATTATTGTGAGTTTACTACCCGTATTCAATCTCACTCTACATGCATCGTAGATATTAGATTTAGAAAAGTCTATTGTATGACCATTTAAGCAAAGCGTAACATCGTCATCATCGTACAGGTTTATATCACTAGACACTTTAATGTCTGTAGTTAGGTAATAAAAACCTGATGATGTAGGGAACTCATCTGTAGGCTGATATTCCACTTCACCATGTACATGTGCTTCACCAGCGTCGTCAGCTTTTACTGCCTGACTCACAAGCAAATAAGACAGTGTCAGTGCCACTGCCATCGCAAGAGCTAACGCGCTCTTTATAAGTTTTTTCATAAGAAACCTCCTTAGAAAACAAAATAGGAAAAACACGAAGCAATTCTCCTCTGCTTCGTGTTTTTCAATATTCAATTGTCCCCGTTCTGTATCAAAATTATTATGATACTCTCATATAACAATGATACTACCTAGAAACAATATTAACAATATTTAATTATATGATTGTGATGGTACCAATCAATCTATATTTCAATTAGTTCCGCACTATTTATAGCCTCTTCTACCATCTCATCAATCTTTTCTTCAAGTCTAGTCTCAGACTTTTTAATTTTTTCAACATTTGGTTTTGTCACAGGGTGTTTTGCCACGAATGTAGTACAACAGTCTTCGTATGGAAGAATTGATGTCTCATACGTATCAATCTTTAGAGAAACGTCTACTATCTCCTGCTTATCAAATGCGATAAGTGGTCTAAAGACTGGAAGCGTACATACTTCGTTGGTCGCTGCAAGACTCTGTGTAGTCTGGCTTGCTACCTGACCAATGGACTCTCCTGTTATCAAGCACTGTGAGCCTTCTTTCTCTGCGAAAGCCTCTGCTATTTTCATCATGTGTCTACGCATTATGATTGTAAGCTCCTCATGTGGGCATTTATCGTAGATGTACATCTGAATATCTGTGAAATTAACCACATATAAATTCATAGGTCCTGAGTACTTTGAAACAAGTTTCGCAAGATCTACAACTTTTTGCTTTGCACGCTCAGATGTGTAAGGTGGTGCATGGAAATATACTGCATCCACTTTCACTCCACGCTTCGCAACCATCCATCCAGCGACTGGGCTGTCAATTCCTCCTGAAAGGAGTAATATTCCTTTACCAGCAGTACCTACAGGAAGTCCGCCCTGTCCTTTTATAATATCCGAGTAGATATTTATCTGCTCTCTTATTTCTACATTTACAAATACATCTGGCTTATGAACATCTACCT
>CAMZGB010000030.1 GCA_947306285.1 uncultured Lachnospira sp. | reverse complement strand
TTTAATCTTTTCAAATGAATCTTTGTCACCACCGTAGTTTACGATTACATCGCCTTTCACGAAGAAGTATTTCAATGCACCTTCTAAATTCTTTTCCACTTCTTCTTTTTTCTCATCGTAATTCTCTAGCACATCGCAGACAAAGTCATAGAAGCCGATTCCCATA
The DNA here is from genome assembly GCA_947306285.1 of uncultured Lachnospira sp. Classification (GTDB taxonomy): domain Bacteria; phylum Bacillota; class Clostridia; order Lachnospirales; family Lachnospiraceae; genus Eubacterium_G. Next base: position 9,440 of record CAMZGB010000030.1, on the reverse strand, counting down.
GCCTGATCCTTAATGAAGTCAGACTTGTTATAGTAGGAAGACGCTCTATCAGATGCTGCCACATGACCTGATGTCAAAATGTTTTGGAATGTAGCCGCCTTTGCTTCCTCTAGTAAAACTTTTATTCTGTCGTAATCGTCAAACTTAGTCGACTGAATGATTTCTTTCGCATACTCAAATGGCTTTTCAAGTTTGTCATAGAACATTTTTGCATGAACTTCGCCGCTGAATTTAATCTCGTTAGTCTTCTCATTCTCAGTAGATGAAGCCATCAAGAAAAACTCGCCTAAGTTTCTATCAATCTCCGCGTTCAATTCTTTATAAGTGCGCTCCTCAGTATCGAGTGCGCCAAAGATAGTTCTAAACAACGCAACATATGGCAAGTATCTCTTTGGAATATCATCTAATCTGCACACTAGAATAAGGTATCCAATTCCGTTCGTGAAAATATCAGAATGAAGGAATGTAATTCCATCCTCTTCCGTGATTTCTGCCACAGATTTTTTTGGTTCTGGATCTATATCTTCTATTTCTAAAATAGGAATTGTCTCTAACTGCTCTTTAGTTGATGGCTCTTCCTGGTAAGCCTTTAGAGCCTTGGTCTGCTCAACGATTGCGTTTATCTCATCGTCAGACATTTTTGATTTCTTTTCAGCCAACTTTTCTTTTAAGATTTGTTCCTTCTTTGCTGTAAGGCCCTTCTTTGGAACCATTGTAACTAAAGAAGAATGCTTGTTATCTATTAAGTATTCTTTAATTATGTTTTCAAAATAGTCTGTCTCAACTTCTTTGTATAGTTCTTTGTAGATTTCGTCAGTTTTGAGTATAGCAAAAGGATTGTTCTCATCGTATAGCCATGTGTTCATAAGATTAAGGTCAAACATCAAGCCCTTTGGATATGGACCATAGTCTTGTTCTTTATCCTCAAACTCGCGCTTGAAAAGATAAGCCTTAAGAACATCTTTTTCTAGGCCTTCCTCTACCACTTCTTTTAATGTGTCATCTATAACTTTTATGAATTTTTCTTTGTCTTCTTTTTTCGCATACTTTGCAACGATTGAGTACACTGGTTGGCGTAAATCACCTTCGTAAGCTGATGAAATGTCTTTTCCAATACCTGCTTTAATCAAAGCCTCTTTAAGTTTTGCTCCAGGCATCTCCATTAAGGCATACTCTATTGTATGGATTGCGAGGTTTAATTTTATATCATCTGATTCACCTACTACGAAATTCTTTGAGTAAATATAGTTTTCATTTTCATCTTCGTCATCGCCTATTGAGTATTCGTATTCATATTCGTGCGTTTCATCAAATGCACCTTGCAAAGGTATTACGGAATGAATTTGCAATTGGTCATATTTTGATAAATACTCCCTATCAAGCCACTCAAGACGCTCCTTCATATCAGCATCACCATATAGATAGATGTAGCAGTTCGATGGATGATAGTAACGCTTATGGAAATCCAAGTAGTTCTCGTAAGTCAAATCTGGAATGCTTTCTGGATTACCTCCACTCTCCGATGAGTAGCAATTGTCTGGGAATAGGGAAGTTAAAGTAATTCTATCAAGCACTCCATCCGCCGATGAAAAAACACCCTTCATCTCGCTGTAAACTATTCCGTTTATCTTAAGTTCATCCTCAGGAGACTCTAGCTCGTAGTGCCAGCCCTCCTGTTTGAAGATGTTTTCTTCCTTATATATATTTGGTTTAAAAACCGCATCCATATATACACTCATTAAATTGTTGAAATCCTGAGCATTTGTACTAGCTACTGGATAGATAGTCTTGTCTGGATAAGTCATCGCATTAAGAAATGTATTTAAAGAACCCTTTGCAAGTTCCATAAACGGATCCTTAATTGGATACTTTTCAGAACCACAAAGAACAGTGTGTTCAATAATATGTGGCACACCTGTATCGTCATTAACCGGTGTTCTAAAGCCCACGCTGAAGACCTTGTTGTCATCACTATTTTCAAACACCAAAACTTTAGCACCAGTCCACTTGTGCCTTAAGAGTGTTCCAAGAGAATCTATCTCTTCTATTCTTTCTTGTTTAATTATTTCATATTGTTCTAGATTTTTCATAAATGTTCCTTTAAATATATTTATAGTTGTTTACTCTTGTCACTACTAACAAGGCAATAATTATTTTCACTAATTCAGGAATGATAAATGGAACCACGCACGCCGAAAGCGTTGCCACTAATCCTAAATGCATTGGATTGAATAACCAAAACCACACCGTTCCAAACGCAAGACAAACAATGTCTCCTAATACCATTCCAATTCCCACATATAAAATCTTAGTTTTAGTATCTCTTTCAATGGATAAGTTCTTGAATATTCCTATTATTATAGTAGTAAAAACAAATCCGATAATATAACCGCCAGTCATTCCAGTTTCTGTGTTCGGAATAAATTTAACTATTCCGCCAGAAAAACCTGAAAACACTGGAACACCGATTATTCCTATCAAAATGTACACTATCACTGCTATCGTTCCTCGTTTTGCGCCGAGTATTCCTCCCGTCACAAAGATAGCAAATGTTTGTAGGGTAAATGGAATAGTTCCAAAAGGAATTGTTATCCATGTACAAACCGTAATTAGTGCAACAAATATCGCGATTATTACTAAATTGTAAACTGAAAAAAGCCTTTTATTCTCTGTCATTTTTGCCTTCCTTTATAATTAATTCCATTTGATATTTTATGGTCGTTTAAGTACAATGTCAATATGAGTTTAGGGCTATCAGAAGCAAAAATCAAAGTTTTTTTGAAGAATGATTTGGACATTCATTTTAAAGAATGTGTGTCCTCAACAAACACCAAATTAGTTGAATTAGCAAAGGCCGGTGCTGGAGAAGGGACTGTTCTTATTTCTGCTGAACAGACCGCTGGAAAAGGTAGAACCGGGAAGTCTTTCCATTCACCTAAAGATTCAGGTGTTTATTTGAGTATTCTAGTTCGCCCTGATTTCAATCCAGAAGATTCTTTATTTTTAACTACTATCGCTGCTGTGGCAACTGCTAGGGCTATCGAGAGCGTTTCAGATAAGGAAGCTAAAATCAAATGGGTAAATGATGTATATGTGGACGGAAAGAAAGTATGTGGCATTCTAACTGAATCTGCACTAAGTCCGAATGCCGAAAAGTTAGACTATGCTATAGTTGGAATTGGAATAAATATTGCACCACCAGAAGAAGGATTTCCTGATGATATAAAAAATATTGCTACCACAGTTTTTGATCAAAAACCTGATAGCAATATAGTTAATAGGTTAGTAGCCCATCTACTAGATTACTTTATGGACTACTATAGAAATTATGAAAGTTCTTCTTGTTTAGAAGAATATATCAACCGCTCTAACATTTTAGGAGATATAATCACTATTAATAAAGGCAACATGAAATTGAGGGTTAGAGCGATCGACATTGATTCTAAATGTAGGTTGATTGTAAAGGATGAAAAGGGAAACATGTCAAAGATATCTTATGGTGAAGTCAGTATAGACATTCAAAACGACTAATCAATTATATTTTTTTAGAATTAGTCGACATATAAATGAAACCAACCTACTCATAAATGGCACACTTTCTAACTGTTATAGTTTTTTCTCTACCATTTAAATATTTGAATGTCTCAGAGACTTTCACATCTAACAAGCCTTCTTTATAATCAATACCTAATACTTTGACGGAAATTTTTCCGTCACTTTTTATATTGTTTGAAACCACATTCACAAAATGTGCCACCATCTCTTCATCTGATCTAATGTCAGTCTGTCCAAATGCATGGCTCGCTTTCACTGTTTGCTTTACTGCTCCAGATACTGCTTTTTCTAGCTCATCTAATCTGGAACTTCTACTCTGATCTGCCAAAATAGTCATAGCAATCAGTGTTACAATTACTGCAATTCCAATAACTGTTATAAATTGTTTCATCTTTTTCTCCACTTACTGTTTAATTACTTTTACACAAACTCTAGAATTAATCGAATGATTAATCTTATATCCGTTAGCTTTAATTCTATTTTTAATCTCTACAAAATCTTCTTTTTCAAGACTAACGGTATAAATATAGTTATCGTTATTATTAAGTGATTCCTCTAAGTCACTTCTGTATTGTCTTTTCCATTTAGACTTTGGGTCTAAAGTATCTATAAACTCTGCAGAAATGAATCTTACTTCTGTCTTTTCATAATAATCATCCATTACATAAACAACCATCGTTCCTGTACATGTGATGTTACCTTGTTCATTTGCCGATGAAAGAGATATCATATATCTTGCTCCTTCACTAGTATTAATATAATTATCTGCTTTCAAATCCTTTCCTTTTGCAATAATCCTTCCACTAATGCTGGCAATCTCTGTCACTTTAACCTTATAATTAACAATTATTCCAAAATTATTCTTAACTTTTACTTTTTTTGTAATCTCTTCACTAGTCAAAGTGATTTTTTGTCCCACCACATAGTATCTATCTACAGTTGTCATAGAAAGTGATGTTATTGGTAATTCTTCCCAAATCGCATATAGTGTAGTATCTGAATCTATTAATGTATCAACTCCTGGTTTCATAACTGTTCCAAGGCCATTTGCCGACAAATTCCAATGCTTATTAATGTTCAAGACAAACCCAATGCGGCTAACAACATTATCACTCACTTTATACATTTCATTCCAAAATGCTATTCCGTCCTTTGGAAGGTTTGCTATAGGATCAAGTGAGTTTGCATTATACTTTACTTCATATCTCTCACTAATGATGATATATCTCGAAGAATTAAAAGCGGTATTTTTATTAGATGGGCGAAGAATATGTCCACCTTTAGTAGCAAACTTTTTAGTGACATCTTCCCCTCTTGCTTCTCCATCACCACTGCCTCGATAATACAATTCACTCTCTGCAGTTGCACCTGTATAGGTAACATCTACTAATATTGTTCCTTTAGTTTTAACTTCTGGATCAATATATGAAACCAGAACATTTGATACCAATAGTTTTCCAGTAATGTCTATATGCTTTCCGCTTGGCAAATATACAGCATTATTCGAATTTACATACCCTAGATTTGATATTTCAAAAATGCCATTTTGATAAACACCTTCTCCTTTTGTGGCGGTATTGTTTTCGATAACGCTATCCGGCATCCTCAAAGTTCCGCTGCTAGCAACGAATACTCCTCCACCCGAAACACTTTCATTATTTTTTATTGTGTCACCTGTTATCACCAAAGCGGTAGTTAAATGAATTCCTCCCCCAGCATTATTAGACTTATTGCCTGTTATTGTAGTGCTAGAAATAATAACATCATTGCTATTTTTTCCTTTGACTCCTTCAGAGAAGCAAATTCCACCACCATTCTTATCAGCGGTATTATCTGTGATTATCATATTTGTTATAACAATCTTTGAGGCTTTTCCACTACTCGGTTTTCCTACAGAAATACCACCGCCAGAAACGTCCGTTTTATTTCTAGTTATAGTTCCACCTTGAAACTCACTAAATCCTCCAGAAACATCAGATCCGCCATTACATCTAACTCCTCCACCACTATTCTTTGCATAATTATCAGATATAATCGGGCCAGAGCCATTAGATCCAAAGTACAAATCTGTTTCATTTCCACAGAATACTCCGCCTCCCGTCTTTCCAGAACTGTTACTATAAATACTTCCACCATTTAAATAGACAATTGATTCTGTAGAGAAGATTCCACCACCTTCTTCGGCGGATTGATTGCTATAAATTGAACCTGCATTTACAGTAATAATCGCAAAATTTCTTCCATATATAGCTCCACCTTCCGTTCCAGATTTGCAATTATGTATCTTGGCTCCACTGTAAACATTAACAGCACCTCCAATACACTTTACAGCACCACCATTGTTTCCTTCACAGTTTGAAATCTCACCATGGATATTAACTAATCCATACGCTCTGATAGGCGCTGCTTCATCTGTATTCATTGTGTTCTTTGCATTTGTAAAAAGGCAGTTAGCACAAATTGTTAGTTTTGCGTTTTTGCCTACATAAAACCATTCGTTGCACTGTCTACTATCTGTGAACGAAGTCTTCGATCCATTTATAATCAATTTATTGGATGTGGCTGCATAACCTAGTTCAATTTCTGTACTTTCATCCAGTTTGATGCAGCGAAGTGGCTTGGACGATGAATTCACTGTTGCGCTCATACTCTGCGAACGCCTTATTGTATAATCACCACCTTTAGAATAGATTCTAAATTTTCCCGCATTTACATTTATAGTTTCTTTAACTGCTAACGTGTCGGTTACTGCAATATACTTCCATGAAGAATTCCCCTTCGACAAAGCAGTTGCTAGTTCCGAACCACTTGTTACTATATATGGATTCGACGACGTTCCACTTCCAGATAAAGCTTTTACCTCTTTTTTATATACACACACTATAAATAGTGTAAACATAATCAAATATTTAATCTTTTTCATCTCGCATACCCCTCTATAACTGCTTGCTTTGAATAGTCAGTCCCAAAAAGGCTAAACACCGGTAAACTAACATAGTAAGTAAGCGTTACATATTTGCTAGGCTGATCATCATAAACTGTGACATCTTGTACAGTCAGATCGTAGCCCTTATCTCTTGCATCACTTTTACATTCCGATATAACTTGATCATTATAATTGCTATCCTCAATTCTATTCACAACCACGTTATAGAAATCTCTCGCATAACAATTTTGATTGTTGCTGCTAATAATTGAAGAAAACAATATACATGCCAATGTAATTGCTATCACTATCGAAAACACTTCTATTGCTATTTTCATATTCTACTCCACCACCACATTCACATATTTTGTACAAACCAAATCGTTAGAACGTACAACACACTTTAATCTGTAAACGCTCTTTTTCCAAACATCCACTGTGCCAAAAACTTTTACATCGTCGCTAATATCTTTGCCGGTGTAGTCTTTGGCTTTTATATAATCCTCAAACACAAAACCTGTGTCCTTGTAGTCCGCATAAATAACATCGTCACTCTCAATAACCGGGTATTTGTTATGTACCCGATTTGCAAACATTTTGTTTGTCGGACTGAGCTCTGTCTTGTAACTTGGCGTCAATCCTTTCCATTTAACATTGCAAATAAGACAAATCAAACAAACTAACATCACCCCAACTATTCCATAGAGAAGAGTCTCTCCATGTTCACCTATCAATAAACCCATTTTATCCCCCTTTTTAATTATCCGATTAGCATTCCTATAGCACTCAAATCCATATTTCCCATAGCTCTAAGAAATACAAACATTATTACTATTGTCATGACTGCTACTATTCCACTAACTAACATTCCTCCATGTTCTAAAATAAAATGTTCCATATTCCTCTCCTTTCTATCCTGTTACAACATTCAAAACTTGATAAAATGCTGTCACAAGACAAACAAAAATAATTCCAAACACTATACACTGTCCTAATTCCGATACAAAATACTTCATAATAACTCCTTTCTATCCAGCATTAATTGCACTTCCAATAGATGTGGTGAAAACTGTAATCATCAAAACCATATCTATCATTATCTTTACTATTCCCACGATCATTGGAACGGAAGATAACATTGATGCCGCTCCAATTTGATCCTGATTCTTTGCTTCCTCGGCATGACCTGCCAGTTTATTATTTCTATCAAGAATAGAATTTATCTGCTGATCTGATTGCTCTTTTCCCAATTCATTTATGGAATAAAACATCTTCATCGAAGACTTAATCTCATCTAAGTCAAATTCTTTCAGCAAATTATCGTACGGTTCAATTCCCACTGGGTACTTTTCAAAATCTAAAAGTAGTTTTCGAATCGGCCTCTGCAAAATAAATGGTGCATTTTCATATGAGTTCTCAATTGCCGACTGAACTGTATCGTTTTGTAAATTAATTGCAACTTCTCTTATCCAATCAGGGAAACATTTTGATAATTCTTTTTCCATTCTTTTCTTTGCACTTTTGTAAGAAAGTTTCTCACCAAAGCTTAACTGGCGATAATTCTCATATCCTTTTTCTACTAAATTGTAATATCTCATTACCTGATTATTTTTTAAGCTTTGCCCTTCTTTTAGCCAATCGATATTCATCTTCTTAACTATCATGTAATATGAAACTAGCATCAATATCAACATCACTGTAGAAGCTATTTGATAAACAATACTTGGCGTATAACTATACTCAGCAGGCACTACATATGCCATAAAACCACAAGTAATTACTGTAGAAAAAACTGAAATCAGCACATTCCTCTTTACTCGTGCCACATTTTTAATAAACAATAATGTCCTGTCATTCCAATTCTTGATGTCCTCAAGCAGAATATCTATGTAATTGTCGTATTCTCCTCCATGTTCTTCTATTTTTATTAAAAACTTATGCAGCGATTTTATTCTTTTACAACTATATTCTTTTTCAATTAGTCCTAAAGACTCCTCATAAATATTGTCAGACTCTTTTGTGTCTATACTTACAATTACTTCCTCTAATAGTTCTTTTACTTCGTCGGAACCAATCTTTTGTGCATCCAAAAGTGCTATTCTAATCTTTGGTTGCTTCTTAAATGAATAGATTATCTGCTCCATATATGAAACTGCATCTTTGAACCTTTCAAAGTATCTTTTTCTTTTTAATTCTTCTTTCTGATATAAATAATTGAATACAACGCCTGCGCTCATACAAATAATTATCGAAACTACATTTAATTTATATGCTAGGCAAATCCCTAAAATAATCAGAATTACTTTCGCTGAATTTTTAATCAAAGCTAATATTTTCTTTTTCAAAATCTTCTCCCCCACAAATGGATTTTATATAATTGTTTTAGCGAAGGGATTATCAATCCCTGCTAACTTAAATTTTCTCAATAAATCTTCTGGTAACTTTTTCGTCAAAATTTTTCCGTCTTCATATATCATTACTTTTTCATTCTCTTCATTGTTTCTCGATAAACACATAACCTGAGAAATCCTTCTCGTAATCTTTTCTCCTTCTTTCACAACTGACTCTAATTGCACTGCTAGATTAATGAAAGAATAAACATCGTTTTCATTTATAGATTGTCCCATGTTTCTTAATCGGTCAGGGATTTTGCTGGCATCATCTAAGTGAATAGTTGTGAGGCAGGATACACCCGCCGAAATGTTTTCGAGTAGATACTTAACTTCCTCACCTCTAGCTTCTGCCAGCAACACCCATGTAGGTAACTGTCTCTTACTTGCCTTCAAAGCATCTGAATAGCCAAAACTGTCGCTTATTTTTATTTCAACACAATCTTTGCCCGGATTAATAGATGAATACCTAAGTTCTAGGTTGTCCTCAATCGTATATACTCGCTCGTACGGAGGTATATAGTTCGTGAGGTATTTGACATACTCCGTTTTTCCTACCCCAGGCAATC
>CAMZGB010000029.1 GCA_947306285.1 uncultured Lachnospira sp. | reverse complement strand
AACTCGACGAATCCGCAGTCACAGAAATCATTGAAAAGTCAAAGGAATTATTTTAGGTTGGCAGAGATATAGACTCTGAGCCAGTGAGGCTTTATCAAATAACAGTCAAGATAATGTAAAAAAAGACAAAAATAGAAGGGGTTAAACGATTGTTAGTGCAACCCCTTCTATTTTTGTCTTTGGATTAAATTAAATGTTATTTGGTAGAAAGCCAGAAACATGGGCGAGTGTTTATATACCTATCGTTTACCGGATAACCAGCTTCTTTTACCTGACCAGCTGAAACAAATTGAGCTTCTCTTTGTGTTTCGCCCGGACCAATTAACCAGTAGTCTTTCAAGAACACGTTCAAACCCTCACCATATTTATAAGCTTGACCGGCATTCAACATAAACAATTTGTCTTTTGTGGTAGATCCTTTAGTGCCAAATTTCTTGTTATCTTTAACGACAACTTTGGTTTTAATTATTCTCTGAATCATTTCATCAGTAAAAATGTCATTCATATATGTTGAATTCAAATATTCTCTAATTGAACTAGTTTTCCAAGTGACATTATCGTCAGTAGTGTTGTATGCTATTCCGTTTACTGGCTTCGTCTTAATTAAGAAAACTTTATCTTTTTTCTTTTCAGCCACAATCCAGTGGGCTTCGCCGAACAACACATCGCCATTCTTCTTAGTTTTCTTAATCAACTTTATTTCAGCAGTAGTCAACTTGGCACCACTATCTTTGTAGTCACGAATTTCTCTGAAAGCGTTTTTCGCATCCATGAATTTCTTCTTTTCCATTAATTCACATGCGTGTTGGTATCTATTTTGAAGATATCTTTTTTCACTATCCTTGTAATCTTTTAGGTGAAGGAACATTTTGTAAGCCTTCTCGTGATTTCCAATGCTTTCATAGAATGACGATCTAAGGTAAGCACCGTGATCAGTCTTTCTAGTATAGAAGAAACCTAAAATGCCAACAATTACTAGGAATACAGCAATTCTTAAAAACCAAGTAAAAGCTTTGCTAGGCTTTTTCAAATCCATAGGATTCTTTGGCGCAGGTGGAAGATTATCTTCCATTTTAGAATACTTCTCGGCTTCCGCCTGGCATTTAGCTGCCATAGCAGGAGAGTCTGAGTATTCGCCCAGTGCCTCGAATCTTTTAGCTGCCCTTTTAAGAGTAGCTGCTTTGTCAGAATTCTTCGTTAAACAATCTATAGAATCCATCAAAGCCTTGGCTTTATTATATTGAGATTGTAATTCTGCTTCGCTTAAACCAGCCATAACATCCTCCCAAATTACTTTGTTAATTCTTCAATAGTATTGATTATTGAATCAACTCCACCGCTAAAATTAGAATTCTTCATATTTTCAATGTATTCATTCTTGTTAGAGTAGAGCTCGTTTACTTTGTTTATTAAATCTTTTCCGGTTGCATTGTCTTCCTCTAGCACTACACTAAAGCCTTGCTTCTCAAATGATTTAGAATTTAGCAACTGATCGCCCCTGCTGGCTGCTGCCGACAAAGGAATCAAAATATTAGGCTTCGCCAAAGCAACAATTTCGAAGATAGAGTTTGCACCCGCTCTCGAAATAATTAAATCTGCCATCGCGAAGAAATCTTTCATTTCATCTTTTATATATTCAAATTGTGCATAGCCATTAGTGTCTTTTAAAGCCTCATCAGTTTTACCTTCGCCACAAAGGTGAGCAACATTGAATGTTTTAAGCAGTTCGGAGAGAGCCTCCCTAACCAACTTGTTTACATTCTCTGCACCAAGACTTCCACCTGTAACCATAATGATAGGTTTATCATCGGTAAAACCACACATCTTCTTAGCCACACTAGCGTCTCCCTCAAATAATTCTGCTCTAATAGGAGAGCCTGTGTATTTGCCTTTGCTACCTAGATGTTTTGCTGTTTCAGGGAAAGAGTAGCAAACAACATTCGTCTTCTTCAAAGACAACTTATTTGCCAACCCAGGAGTAATATCTGACTCGTGAGCAATTACTGGGATTCCGTATTTAGCTGCAGCATAAACAACTGGAACTGTCACGAAACCACCCTTAGAAAAAACAACATCCGGTTTATATTTTTTTATAATTCTCTTTGCTTGAAAATAACCCTTCACAATCTTAAAAGGATCTATGAAATTTTGAAGACTAAAATATCTTCTCAATTTACCAGAAGAGATGCCGGCATAATCAAGACCAGCATCCTCCACTAATTGTTTTTCCATGCCCTTTTTAGAGCCAATATATTTAATTTCGTAGCCAGCGGCTTTCAACTTTGGAACTAGTGCAATATTTGGAGTAACGTGTCCAGCAGTTCCGCCGCCTGTTAAAATAATTTTTTTCATAAGTTTACCCAGCACTATTGTGCGTTAGTATATTTTTTAGATAATCTCTTAAGAGTTTTATAATCTGTGCCTGACAAAGCTTTGTTTAGAAGTGTACGACCATTGTTTACAGATGAAGAATCTTTCAAAACAACTGATAATGCCTGTCCATTCCAAAGAACTCTTTGACGTGAAGACTCGCCGACAACACCATATGACACGATGTTCCAACCATCATAATTTTTGTGGCCAGCAACATTGCTCTGAAGAGCAGCCATCGATGAAAGGTCGATGTCTGTTTCCATACAATCTTCAACAGCGCTTACAACACCGTTGTATCTTAGTAGAACAGAAGGAGATAAAGCCTTGTTTGCTACACCCTTGAGAACTGCAGTTTGGTTTCTGTTTCTTTGAATATCGCCGTTTGCGAATTTCTTTCTTGTTCTAGCGAATGTAAGGGCTTCGTTTCCATCCATTTTCATCTCGCCCTTCTTATATTTATAACGTTTTCTCTTTCCGTTGTCTTCATTGTAGTTTTCGTATGTTGTATATGAGAAACTCTTTTCAACATCAACAGTTATTCCGCCTAACTCGTCAATTAATTTACCGAAACCAGTAAAGTTGAGTTGTGCGTAGTGATAGTGGTTTTCGTCCACGTTGAACTTAAACACTCTCTTTAAAGAATTCATAATAGCGTCTTTACCATGATCCCAATGAACTTCGCATGCATAGTTCCAACCGCTTGGACCAACTTTTTCGCCACTGTTATTTCTTGCCTGACCATTTCCGTAAAGACCAATGTGAGTAAGTTTGTCAGAGTTGAGAGAAGTGTTGATTGAAACACTCTTTGCAATAACAGGAATATAGTAGTCTCTAGGGATAGAAACCATCATAACAGTATGTGTCTTAGGGTTCACAGCTGCTAAAATGTTTGTATCTGATCTCTCATTACCCTCTTTATTTAAATCACCGAAAGTATCTGTCGCTGAAACAAATACTACAAAAGGATTTTCGTCCACTTTGGCACCTGACATAGTACTCCATGGATTTAACAAATAAATAGCTACAGCCAAAAGAATAGATATTATTATAGAAATAACCTTTCCTACTCGTTTGGTTTTTATTTTCTTGGCAGTCGTCAAAATAAAAACAAGAATAATGAAGAAAACCAAACCAGCAGCAATACCGATAAAGATATAGTCAGTAACAAACGCCAAGTTCTTTGTCATCAAAAGATAAACAAAGTATCCGGACAAAGCAAGTTGAATAACAATTAAAAGTATACCCAAAATAGTGCTGTTTCTACGCTTTTTAGAATCAGCATTAGTTGCCCTTTTAGTATTTCTAGGCGCCCTGCTTGAACTTTGTCTTTGTCTGCTCGAAGAAGACTTCGACAAAGACTCAGAACTATAACCATAATCCCCCTTTTTTATGCTGTCAGGACCATTTAAATTGTTCATAAAATCCTCCTAAATGTGGATATTTTTACCTATTAGAAAGTCGCTAGTATTATAGCACCAATGCGTTTGATTGACAAACAATATGCCCTTTGATAAAATTTAGTTGATTTTAATAAGAGGTAGTTTTTATGAGAAAATCAAGGGCATTCAGAAGAATAGTTGTCTTGTTTTTGCTTGCTATCGTAGTAGCAGCTCAGACTGCTATTTTTATTTTTTACTGGAATAGATATTATGCCGGTGGCACAGAGTTGTTCTTCAAAGGACACATCGTGCTGTTCTTTTTATATGGATTAATGTTCTTGGTATTCTGTAACGTATATGGAGCGTTCAAATTAGGAACTCTTCAGTATGCAAATCTCGTGTTCTCGCAAATTCTTGCGATAATATTCACTAATTTATTTATATATCTACAAGCATCTTTGCTTTCTTTGAAGTTGGTTAATGTAGCACCGCTTATAGGCATGTCATTTATAAACTTGCTTTGTTGTTTGATTTGGTGTTTGCTTGCCCTTGGAGTATACCGTTGGCTATACCCACCTAGAAAGCTTCTTTTAATATATAGTGATAGAGATCCAGATAACTTAGTTAAAAAGATTGAAACTAGAGAAGATAAATATTTAATTGATGATAGAATTCACTGTGATTCACCAGCACAGGAGATTCGTGATGCAATAAGAAGACACAAGGCTGTTCTTCTTTGTGATATTCCAAGTGGACGAAGAAATAAAATTATCAAGTACTGTTATATGCACGACAAGAGAGCATATGTTACACCAAAACTTTCAGACTTGATTATTATTGGTGCTGGGCAAAACACATTGTTTGATTCACCGCTTCTTGTTACAAAGATTAAAGGACTTAAGTGGGAACAGGCTGCGTTTAAACGATTGGTTGACATAATTATTTCGCTTATACTATGTATTCCTACTATATTTATAACAATTCTTGTTGCAATTGGTGATTTGATTTGGGACAGAGGCCCTATATTCTATCTTCAGCCACGAATTACTAGAAACGGCAAGAAGTTTAAGATTATCAAATTTAGAAGTATGAAGGTTGACTGTGAGAGCGAAGGTGCAAGACTTGCAGCCAAAGACGATGATCGTATTACAAAAGTAGGTAGAGTTCTAAGAGCAACGCATTTGGACGAACTACCTCAAGTGTTTAACATATTGATTGGACAAATGTCCGTAGTTGGACCACGTCCTGAGAGACCAGAGATAGCAGAAGAGTACCTGGAAGAAATTCCAGAGTTTAAGTTTAGACTTAAAGTAAAAGCGGGACTTACAGGCTATGCTCAAGTTTATGGAAAGTACAATACAACTCCATACGACAAACTAAAACTAGATTTATTCTACATTCAAAACTATTCTTTCTGGAGAGACATTCAGCTTCTTTTAATGACATTTAAGATTCTTTTCATCAAAGAAAACAGAGAGGGTGTAGAAAAAGATCAAAAGACAGCCAAAGTAGAAAACCCAAAGAAAAAAGCAGAAGAATACGACTTAGGTGAAGTAGAATCACCTATGGAGGAATTATATAAAGGTGAGTAAAATGGCAGACTATTCAGTATTGATGTCGGTTTACAAAAAAGAAAAACCAGAGTATTTAAGGACTGCCATTGAAAGCATGCTTGAGCAGAGCGTGGTTACAAATGACTTTGTGTTAGTGTGCGACGGCCCTTTAACAGAGAGCTTGGATGAAGTGATTACAATTTTTGTAAGAGCAAATCCGGGCTTGTTTAATGTTGTGAGACTTCCTGAAAATGTGGGTTTGGCGAAGGCATTAAACGAAGGCATTAAGCAATGTAAAAATGAAATTGTTGCTAGAATGGACAGCGATGATTTCAGTAAGCCAGGAAGAATTGAGAAACAACTTGAGGCAATGGAAGAGACTGGCGCAGACATTGTTGGCGCAAATGTTTTTGAATTTAAGGGAGATATTACTCACTTAACAGGAGAAAGAAGTCTGCCAGAATTGGATGAAGATATAAGGGAGTTTGCAAAATCAAGAAGCCCGTTCAATCACCCATCTGTAATTTATAAAAAATCAAAGGTGGAATTAGTGGGTGGATATGGCGAGTTTGATTATTTTGAAGACTATTATCTTTGGATAACATTACTTCAAAACGGATGTAAAGGATACAATGTTCAAGAATCTCTACTTTTGATGAGGGCAGGAGATGACCTTTATCTTCGACGCGGAGGCAAAGAATATGCCAAATGTATAATAGCATTTGAAAAACATTTGCTCAGCGTAGGATATATTTCTAGATTCTATTATTTGACGCATACATCAGCTAGAGTTTTAATAGCGGTAATGCCAAACAAATTTAGGGAAAAGGTTTATAAGAAAAAACTAAGAGGTTAGCGATGGACAAGGACAATATTAAAAAGTCGGCATTAAAGGTTTTGTTCAAGCCACTTACTCTTCTTAATATGATTAAGAAGAAAGACAAGCGGCTTATTTTCTTCTACTCAAATTTAGGGTTTAGAGATAATGTGAAGGCTTTTTACGACTATTTGATTGAACATGGATATAATGAAAAGTATTATTTTGTAGTTAGCATAAATGACTTTGAAGACTACCAGTTCAACGCACCAAAACATGTAAAATTCGTTGATAATAAAGAGGGAATCAAGTATTTCCTCAAGGCAAAATATGCGTTCTATTGCTTCGGTAAATATCCTATCAAACCGGCTAAAGATCAGATGGTTGTAAATCTTTGGCATGGAACACCTCTAAAAAGAATTGGTAACCTAGAGGATGGATTGGAACAAGTGGACTATCATTTCTTTACAAAAGTGATTGCGTCATCCCCAATGTATCAACCTATTATGGCAGATATTTTCGGTTGCGATGAAGAAGATGTAGATGTTCTTGGAAATCCAAGAAACGATGAAATGTTTAAGACAAACAAAATTTTAGATACAGCAATTCTTCGTGGGGCTAGAAGGATGATTGTTTGGCTTCCTACATATAGAGAATACGACGACGATATGTTGGTTCCTCTTTTAACCAAAGCAGAGTTGGAAGATTTGAACACTTTCCTAAAAATGAAGAATTGGCGAATGATTATAAAACTTCATCCACTTCAAGAAGCATCCTTAAGTGATATGAAGTATTCACACATCGATATTTATAATGAAAAACAACTAAACGAGAATAATATGAGTGTTTACACAATTCTTAGAAATGCAGACGCATTAATTACTGACTACTCATCTGTTTTCTTTGATTACTTGATGCTTGATAGACCAATCGGTTTTGTGACTGAAGATTTCGACGAGTACAAAGAGAAGAGAGGCTTTATTTTCGATAAACCGGAAGACTTTATGCCAGGTCCTCGACTTGAGAATTTGGATCAGATTAAAAACTTCCTCAGCTCTGTAGATTACGGAATTGATACTTACAGAGAAGACCGCCACGAAGTAAACGCAATGGTTAACACTTACAACGATGGAAGAAGTGCGATGAGAATCGCCACAAACTATTTGGATAATGAAAATAATTAAAAATATATTGAGAGCAATAATGCTCGTGTACAAAAGAATACTATACAAAATTGCTTGTCTTAGAACAAAAGTTGAAGACAAAGTGGTTTTCTTCGAGAGCTATCAGGGAAGAAATTTTAGTTGTAGCCCAAAAGCCATCTTCGAAGAGATGAGAGACTCTGGAGAATATGAAGATTACGAGTTTATATGGGGGCTTCGCGACGCAAAAATTCATAACTTCAAAAAAACTATGAAGAAGTTAATGGGTGCACCTGACTCAATCGGTGGAGGAACTATCACTGTTCACAAATATGAGACTTATGGCTATTACAAAGATTTAGCCAGAGCGAAATATTGGGTAATGAATTCGAATGTTAGGCCCTTCTTAAAGCCAAGAAAGAATCAAGTATATATTCAGACATGGCATGGAACGCCATTAAAGAAAATTGGACTAGATTTGTCAAATAGTGAAATGGACTACGGCAAAGAGGGAAAGAAGTTCTCATATATGATTTCTCCTTCAAAGTACTGTAGTGAAAAATTAGTTTCTGCATTTGGTTTGCAGGGAAGAGAAGATATAGTTCTAGAGACAGGCTATCCTAGAAACGACGCTTTATTCACTTTTGATCAAGCAAAGGTTAATTCAATCTTAAGAGAATTAGATATTCCTAGAGGAAAGAAGATAATTCTTTACGCACCAACTTTTAGAGACAACAAGCACTCAGAGGTTAGTGGATATGAGAATACAGTAGGAATAGATTTTGAAAAACTTCAAGAACAAATTGGAGACGAATACATAATTCTATTTAGAGCGCATTACTTTGTGGCTAAGAATATGAATTTCTCCAGATTAAAAGATTTTGTGATAGATGTTTCTGATTACGAAGATATAAACGATTTGTACATAGTAAGTGATATGCTTATTACAGACTACTCATCAGTATTCTTCGACTATGCAAACTTAAAAAGACCAATCATCTTCTATATGTACGATTATGATGATTACAAAGCAAACGCTAGAGATTTCTATCTAGACCAGAGTGAGTTGCCTGGACCAATAGCAAAAACACAAGATGAATTGGCTAAAGCAATAGAGGATACAATACTATTTATCCCGGATGCCAGATACTCAATGTTTAATCAAAAATTTAACCATTTGGATGGAATCAATAAAGGATTGGAAGTCGCGAAAAAAGTTATTAAATAAAAAAAGAACTCCGAATGGAGTTCTTTTTTATTCTTCAATTTTGCTTAAGAATGAATTTTCTAATATTAAATCTACAATTGCTTTTGATGCGGTTCCCTCGTCGCAATGATTATATTTATCGTGGAACGCTTCATATTTCTCTGACCAATCCTCGCTATTATAATTCTTAATCGAGCCTATCAACTCATCATTGTTATATACCAATGGTCCTGGAGCTTCTTCCTTAAAGTCGAAGTAGAAGCCACGAAGATCATTCATATATTCGTCGTAGTCGTAAGTGAAGAATACGATTGGACGATTCAAAACGCTGTAATCAAACATTACAGAAGAGTAGTCCGTGATTAGCATATCAGAAACTAGATAGAGATCTGCTATGTCGCAGCCCTCATCAAACTGATAAACAAAGCCTTCGTATTTACTCCAGTCAACTGAATCCTTGATTAGGTAGTGATATTTAACTATCATCACATACTCATCTGAAATAGCATCGCGGAGTGCGTCAAAGTCCATCTGGTTTGCAAATTTGTATTTGCCAAGGTCATAATACTGGTTGTCGCGCCATGTTGGAGCATACAAAATGACCTTTTTATTAAGAGGAAGGCCCATCTCGCGCTTAAGCTCATAGATTTGACTAGCAGTAGTGTTAAGTAGCTTATCGTTTCTAGGGTATCCAACCTCTAAAATTGTCTTATCAAAATCAAAACAGCTTCTGAAAATCTTTGTTGAATAGGAATTTTGTGACAAAAGATAATCCCAAGCTGCAATACTCTTTCTAAAGTGCTTGTGATATCTGTCGACATTAGTGTTTCCTGCCATATCGATTGCTTCCATATCTAGAGCAAGTTTCTTAAGAGGTGTTCCGTGCCAAGTCTGGATGTACTGACCCTTACGGTTCTTGTGAAGATATCGTGGAAGCCTGCTATCAGAAACTATAAAAGCAGCAGACGAATAAACCTTAAAGAAAGGCATAGTTTTGTAAGTAATCGTCTTAAACTTACCAGGAATCTTACTTAGATCTACATCTTTCACGTTTTTGAAAGCCCAATAAACATCAAACTTCTCGTCCAAGCCCTGTTTTACAAATTCTTCGTAGATGTAGCGAGGATTTCCCGTGTAATTTCTAAACATAGAACTTTCAAAGACTATTACGTTTTCTTTAAATCTAATAGTCATTGCGAATAATTTATAAAAATTTGTTAAAAACTGCTTTATGTACTTCATAAAAAGTAAAAATCCTCCAGTAGTTTTTTACACAGGTGTTATTTTATCACATATGAGAAAATTTACCACATTTTAGGGAATTCAGCCTCGAAAAGATGTTCGGCGAAAGCCCCATATTTATTGATAATTGTGGGTGCATAAGTTATAATATTATGAGACTTTATGAAAGGAGATAATGCCTTTTTATTTTTTAGTGTGCAAAAAGGTATTGTTCTAATTATTATGAAAAAAGTTATTACATATGGCACTTTTGATATGCTTCACTACGGACATATAAATTTGCTTAGAAGAGCGAAAGAATTGGGCGATTACTTGGTAGTTGTCCTATCAACTGACGAGTTTAACTGGAACATGAAGCAAAAGAAGTGCTACTTTACATATGAAGAGAGAAAATTGGTGCTTGAGGCCATAAAATATGTGGACGAGGTTATCCCTGAAAACAACTGGGAGCAGAAAATTGATGATGTTAAGGATAACGATATAGATGTTTTCGTAATGGGAAATGACTGGGAAGGCAAATTTGACTTCCTAAAAGACTACTGCGAAGTCGTTTACCTACCAAGAACTGAGGGCATCTCAACTACACAGATTAAGGATGACTTGAACAACAAATAGTTTGAGTCTGGAGGATATATGCTTAGCATTATTGTTACACACAAAACAAATACAGGTTATCTGTCTGACTGTTTGGAAAGTATTTCGGAGCAGGATTACAAGGACTTCGAAACTATACTTGTCTTAGATCACACAAAAGATGACCTGGACAACTTAATAGAAGAATACACTAATTCCATCAACCTAAAAGTCTTCAAACTAGAGGACA
>CAMZGB010000028.1 GCA_947306285.1 uncultured Lachnospira sp. | reverse complement strand
CAAGAGTCCGCGAGGTGTATGCAAAGGCACACCCTAAGGCATAGAAAAACAGATTGAAAATAATCAATCTGTTTTTTATTGTATTTAAAAAGGATACCGATTAGGTATCCTTTATTATTAATCTAATTCATCAGCTATTTTCTTTAGCAAATATTCTGTATCGTCCCAACCAAGACAAGGATCTGTAATGGATTTACCGTAAACGTGTTCATCAATGCTTTGGTTTCCTTCCTCGATATAACTTTCAATCATTAAACCTTTAATAAAATCATGTAACTCGTCTGAATGATTCTTATGGTACAAAACATCTTTTGCTATTCGAATTTGCTCTTTATATTTCTTACCAGAATTATAGTGGTTACAATCAACTATAAGAGCAGGGTTTTCAAATCCTTTTTCTGTATATTTTAAATAAAGATTTAACATATCTTCATAGTAGTAGTTAGGAATTGCTTTTCCGTCTTTGTCACAAGCCCCACGAAGGATAGCATGTGCATAAGGATTACCTGTGGTTTCAACATCCCAACTTCTGTAAATAAAATTATGTGAAGCTTGAGCAGCTTCTATTGAGTTGAGCATTATGTTTACATCGCCACTTGTTGGATTTTTCATTCCGACAGGAATTTCCATACCACTAGCTACAAGTCTGTGTTGTTGATCCTCAACACTTCTTGCGCCAACAGCAACATACGATAAACAATCAGTAAAATATCTTGTATTATCAGGATATAGCATTTCATCAGAAAGAGGGAATCCTGTATCTTCCATCAGTTGCAAAAACAATGATCTAATAGAAAGAAGACCACTAAGCAAATCTGAATCTTGTTCAGGATCTGGCTGATGAAGCATTCCTTTGTAACCTTTTCCTGTAGTTCTTGGTTTATTTGTATAAACTCTAGGTACGATGAATACTTTATCCTTTATTTCTTCTTGAACCTTTGCGAGTCTGTGAACATAATCAATTACTGCATCCGGATTGTCAGCAGAACAAGGTCCTATAATAGCCAAAAATCTTTTGTCTTCACCCGAAAAAATCTTTTTTAAAACCTCTTCATTTTCAGCTTTCTTTTTTGCGACATTATCTGGTATAGGATATTGTTCTTTGATATCCTTTGGCATTGGTAGTTTTCTATTAAAAGTAGCTCCCATATTGACCTCCCATTTTTGAATATTTTCAAGAAAGTATACCATAAAAAAATATAAAAATATAGTATTTCATATCATATTTAAAATAGTCGATTTTAGTTCAAAAAATTGCTATTTTGTAGTATTATATATAGGGTGTGCGCAACTTTAGAAATGCGTATACTTGGTGGTAATTATGTTTAAGAAAAACAAAAAGAAAAAAGAGAATAAACCAAATCATAAGCACTCGGTTGAGCATACAAAAGATGAAATAAAAGATTTGGAAAAAAGAGCTTCTTCAAGATATCAAAAGGTTAGAAGTTTCTTCAAGGAAACATACAATAAGCGAATTATATATATGTATATTGTATGTGCACTTGGAGTCACTTTTTTGATAGAAGTGTTAGCAAGAGGATCTCTGATCAAAGGTTTATATTATGTGATTTCATCACCATATATATTTATAGTTAATGCTTTGATTGTCCTTATGACACTTTCTATAACACTTTTGATGAGAAGAAGATTTTTTGGATTAGCATTAATCAGTTTGATCTGGATTATCTTTGGTGTTAGCAATTGTATATTAATGGCAAATAGAGTAACGCCATTTACTGCAGTTGATTTAATGTTAATTGACAGTGCTTTTGATGTTTTAGATAAGTATTTTGATTTATGGCAAATAATTCTAGTTATTATTGCATTAGTTGCAGCGATAGCTGGAATTGTATACATGTGTTTCAAGGCACCAAAGGTAAATCATAAGATTCAATATGTAAGAAATATAGCAGCCATACTTATTATTTGGGCTTTAGGATTTGGTGCAATAAACTTAGGACTTGGTTCAGGTCTGATTCCAAGACAGTTTGGTAACTTGCGTGATAGTTATACTTCATATGGTTTTGTATATTGTTTCACTAATAGTTTGGTAAATACAGGTGTTAAAAAACCTAAGAACTATTCAGAGGAAGCAATTAGAGATTTGCTTAATGGTAAAGAGTATACAAAAGCAAAAACAAAACCTAATATTATATTCCTTCAGCTTGAATCATTCTTTGATTTAAAGAAAGATAAGAAGATAAAACTATCTCAGGACCCAGTTCCAACATTTACTAAGTTTAAAAAGAAATACCCAGGTGGATATTTAAATGTTCCAGTTGTGGGAGCTGGTACAGTTAATACTGAGTTTGAAACCATGACTGGTATGAATATGGATGACTTTGGCCCAGGTGAGTATCCATTCAAAACTATTTTGAATAAAAAAACATGTGAGAGTATAGCGTTTAATTTGAGACCATATGGCTATACATCACATGCAGTACATAACAATACGGCAACTTTTTATGGAAGAAATAGTGTATTTGCCAATCTTGGCTATGATACATTTACATCTATTGAAAATATGGATGAAGTTGAGAAGACACAGTCTGATGATGATAAGGCTTGGGCAAAGGATAAGTGTTTAACTAAATATATAATGGATTGTTTGAAGTCCACTAAGAAGCAAGATTTTATTTATACAATTTCTGTTCAAGGTCATGGCGCTTATCCATCAGAAGATATGGGTTCAGCAATTAAAGTACAAGGTGTTGATGATGAAGGATTGAAGAATCAGTTCGAATACTTTGCAACTCAGACAAACGAGATGGATCAATTTATCAAGCAACTTACAGATAAACTTAAGAAGTATAAAGAGAAAACAATTCTTGTAATGTATGGTGACCATTTGCCATCGCTTGGAATTACTGGAAGTGACTTGGAAAATAAAAATGTATATCAGACTGAATATATCATTTGGTCTAACTATAAAACTAAGTATACAAATGAAGATTTAGAGGCATATCAGTTGGAACCTAAGATTTTGAAAGATCTTCATATTACTGAAGGTGAGATTAATAAGTACTCTCAAGAACACAGACACGATAAAGACCAAAAGTCTTATCTTGAAGGACTTCATAAACTAGAGTATGACCAGCTATATGGAAAGAACTTAGCTAACAAGGGTAAGAATCCTTATCAACCAACAAATTTAAGATTTGGACTTGAGGATGTTCATGTGACTTCTATAAATCCAATGCACAATGATGTTGGAACAATTTATATTTATGGTAATAACTTTACTCCATACAGTAAGGTTTATGTTAATGACGAGAAACTAGACACTATTTATATTGATAGAAATACTTTGATTGTTAAATACTTAGAACTAAAACAGGACGATAGTTTCGTCGTTAAACAACAGAACTCTGATACGCATATTTTGTCGGAGACAAAACCATATGTATATTCGGCAGAAGAGACTATTGCTAAACATAAAGAAAAACAAACTAAGAAAGCTAAGAAAAAACAAAAAAAGAAATAGGTAAGAAATGGATCTAGAATTTAAACTTCAAGTGTTTGAGGGTCCGCTGGACTTATTACTACATTTGATTGAAAAAAACAAAATAGATATTTACGATATTCCAATCGTTGAGATTACTGACCAGTATTTGGAGTACGTGAACCAGATGCCTAAAGAAGATTTAGATATGGCAAGTGAGTTTTTGCTTATGGCAGCAACTCTAATCGATATCAAGTCTCGAATGCTTCTTCCTAAAGAGGTTGATGAAGAAGGCAATGAAATTGATCCACGAGCAGAACTGGTTGAGAAGTTGATTGAGTATAAGATGTACAAGCATGCAGCTCAGGAACTTCGTGATATGCAAGTCTATGCTGGAAAGTCACTTTATAAAGACCCAACAATTCCTAAAGAGGTTAAGAAATATCAGCAACCAGTTGATTTAGATAAACTTTTAAAAGATGTTGATCTTTCTAAGTTAAACGAAATATTCCAGATGGTTCTTAAACGACAGGTTGATAAGATTGACCCAGTCAGAAGTAAGTTTGGAACAATTGAGATGGAAGAAGTTAGTCTCCCTGAAAAGATGGAATATGTTCAGCATACAATTAAGACTAAAAAGAAATGTAGTTTTAGACAGTTGTTGGAGAATGCTTCATCGAAGATAGAAGTTGTCGTTTCGTTTTTGGCTATCTTAGAGTTGATTAAGGTGGGCGAGATTGAAGTAAGACAGGAGAATACTTTTGATGATATTTATATTACATCAATAGAATAGAGGTTAAGATGGATAACAAAAAACTAAAAGCAGATATTGAATCAATACTATTCACAATGGGTGAGTCTGTTGATATTCCGGTGATTGCAAAAGCATTGGAGATTAAATCAGCGGATGTTAGAAAGATTGTGAAAGAATTGCAAGATGAATATGCAAAAGAAGGTAGAGGCCTAAAGATTATCGAACTTGATAATGCATATCAGATGTGCACAAAGCCAGAAACATATGAATCACTTATCAAGGTTGCTAAGCAGCCGAAGAGACAAGTGCTTACAGATGTTTTGATGGAGACACTTTCAATCATTGCTTACAAGCAACCAGTTACAAAGACTGAGATTGAAAGAATCAGAGGTGTAAAATCTGACTTTGCTGTTAATAAACTTATTGAGTATGAATTGGTAGAAGAAGTTGGAAGGGTTGATGCTCCTGGACGTCCACTTTTGTTTGGAACTACTGAGGAGTTCTTGAGGAGATTTGGTGTTCAGTCAGCTGACACATTGCCTGTCTTTGATCCTGACACTGTAAATGAAATTAAAGATGAGGTGGAAGACGAAGTAGTATTTACATCAAACGATCAATAGATTTTTGAGGAAAAATCGAGGAGAAGTGAGATATGAAATTTACAAAAATGCAAGGCTGTGGAAATGATTATGTATATGTGAATGGATTCGTGTATGAAATCGATGAGCCTGAAGAATTATCAAAAAAAGTAAGCGATAGACATTTTGGCGTTGGTTCAGATGGATTGATTCTTATTAACCCATCAAATGAGGCTGACTTCAAAATGAATATATATAATGCAGATGGTTCTGAAGCTAAGATGTGTGGCAACGGAATTAGATGTGTTGGAAAATATGTTTATGACAAAGAGATGACAAACAAAAAGATTGTCACAGTTGAAACTTTGTCAGGCATTAAGACTTTGTTCTTATCAGTTAATGATGAAGACAAAGTTGAATCAGTTAGAGTTAATGTTGGAAAACCAAGTTTAACTCCAGCGGAGATTCCTGTTGAGTCAGACAAAGAGCAAGTTTTAGATGAGGCTATCAAAGTTGCTGGTAAGAAGTTTAAGATGACTTGCGTATCAATGGGTAATCCACATTGCGTTGTCTTTGTCGATGATGTAGATAACTTTGATATTGAAAAGTATGGTCCAGAGTTTGAGAACAATGAATTGTTCCCAGATAGAATCAACACTGAATTTGTTCAAGTTGTTGATAAGAACCATATTAAAATGAGAGTTTGGGAGAGAGGTTCAGGCGAGACTATGGCTTGCGGAACTGGAGCAAGTGCAAGTGTAGTTGCATCATACCTAAATGAATTAACAGAGAATGAAGTTTATGTGGAACTACTTGGTGGAACACTTTACATTGAGTATGACACAAATGAGGATTCTGTTTATATGACAGGTCCAGCAGAGATTTCTTTCGAAGGAGAGATTGAAGAATAAATGTTAGCAAGACTCTTAGAGAGAATTGAATATAAGGTAATTCAGGGAACTACAGAATTACAAGTTAACAAACTTTGCTATGATTCAAGAAAAGTAGAAAAAGGCGATGTTTTTGTATGCATTAAGGGTGCAGGTTTCGATGCTCATGACTTTGCAGCTGATGTGGCCGAAAAAGGTGCGGCTGCAATTATTGTGCAAGATGATGTTGATGTGCCAGAAAATGTAACGTTAGTTAAAGTTGAAAATACTAGAAAAGCTTTAGCATATATGTCAGCGGCTTACTTTGATTATCCAGCAGAGCAGATCACAACTATTGGAATTACTGGAACTAAGGGTAAAACTACAACAACGTATATGGTTAGATCAGTTCTTGAAAGTGTTGGAATTAAGACAGGGCTTATAGGAACGATTGAAACTATTATTGGCGACGAGAGAATTAAGGCAGTTAACACAACTCCAGAGTCATTCATTATTCAAGAGACATTTAGAAAAATGGTGGATGCAGGAATTCAGTGTGTAGTTATGGAAGTTTCATCGCAAGGTTTGATGCTTGATAGAGTGGCTGGATTTACATTTGATTATGGAATCTTTACTAACCTTGAGCCAGATCACATTGGGCCAAACGAGCATAGAGATTTTGCACATTATCTTGAGTGCAAGGCTATGTTATTTAAACAGTGTAAACACGCAATTGTAAATATAGATGATAAACATACTAAAGAAATTCTTGAGGGTTCAACTTGTGATGTTGAAACATACGGGGTTGAAAACGAGGCTGATTTTAGAGCGACGAATATTGAACTGTTCACTAAACCAGGAAAGCTATGCGTGTCTTATGATTTGACAGGAAAACTTGAAATGCCAGTTGAGATTCACGTGCCTGGAATATTTAGTGTTTACAATAGTCTATGTGCGATTGCAATTTGTTCTCATTTGACTGATGATAAAGAAGTAATTCAAAAAGCATTGATTGACATCAGCGTCAAAGGTCGTGTAGAAATTGTTAAAGTATCAGACAGATTTGTATTTATGATTGATTACGCTCACAATGCGATGAGTTTAGAAAGTTTACTCACAAGTCTTAAAGAATACAATCCAAAACGTATTGTTACTATTTTTGGTTGTGGTGGCAATAGAAGTAAGGACAGAAGATATGAGATGGGCGAAGTTTCATCAAAGCTTGCCGACTTTACAGTTGTTACTTCTGACAATCCAAGATTTGAAGAGCCAATGGATATCATAAATGATATTTTAGTTGGCGTTAAAAAGGCCGACGGCGAATACGCCACAGTGCCAGATAGAAAAGATGCTATTCGATATGCGATTATGAATGCACAAGATGGCGACATTATAGTCTTGGCCGGCAAAGGCCATGAAGACTATCAAGAGATCAAAGGCGTCAAACATCCAATGGATGAGCGCACTTTGATTAATGAGGTCATCTCCGAAGACGAGGTGAAAGAAGTTTTGTAATTGGGAAGTTATAAAACTCATAGAGGCTAGATACGGAAAGGTTCATTATGTGTGGAATTTGTGGATTTGTTGGAAAAGTAAATAACAGCAAAAAGATTCTAAAAACAATGGTAGATAGAATTGCTCACAGAGGCCCAGATGATATGGGTATGTATGTGGACGATTTAGCTGCTCTTGGTCATAGACGTCTTAGCATTATTGACTTAAATCACGGATACCAGCCAATGTATAATGAGACGGGTGATTTGGCTATTGTGTTCAATGGTGAGATTTATAATCACCTTGAACTCAGAGAAGATTTAATACGCAGAGGTCATACCTTTGCAAATGATTCGGACACAGAGTGTTTGATTCACGGATATGAAGAATATGGAAAAGAATTCCTAACAATGCTTCGTGGTATGTTTGCATTTGTTATTTGGGACTCTAAAACTAAAACATTGTTTGGTGCCAGAGACTATTTTGGTATCAAACCTTTTTATTATGGAATGATTGATGACGCATTTGTTTTTGGCTCAGAGATTAAATCTATTTTGGATTTTCCTGGATATAAAAAAGAAGTAAATGAGGAAGCTTTGGAGCAGTACTTGAGTTTCCAATACTCAGTTTTGCCTGAGACATTCTTTAAAGGAATATTTAAACTTCCTGCAGGACATTATTTTGAACTTAAAGATGGACAATTAGAAATCAAAAGATACTTTGATCCAAAACTAAAACCGAAGAGTGGAAAGACATTGGATGAGACGGTATCTGATATTGAAAAAGTAGTTCATGAAACTGTAGATGCGCATATGATAGCCGACGTGGAAGTTGGATCATTATTGTCAAGCGGAGTTGATTCAAGTTATGTTGTTTCTGAATTTCCAGCGGACAAAACTTTCACAGTTGGATTTTTAGATAAGCAGAGTAAATACAACGAGATAAGATATGCTGAAAGTTTGGTAGAAGAATTAAATAAGAAAAACTTCAGCAAGACTATAGATAGCGACGAATACTTCAATTCGATTGAGAGTGTAATGTACTACATGGATGAGCCACTTGCTGACCCATCATGTATTGCGCTTTACTTCGTAGATCAAGTCGCGGCTGAGCAGATTAAGGTTGTTTTATCAGGAGAGGGTGCCGACGAGTTCTTCGGCGGTTACAATATTTATCACGAGCCAATTTCCCTAAAGGGTTATCAAAAAGTTCCGAAGTTTATTAGAAAGGGAATTGCTGGTATTGCAAAGCATCTTCCCGATGTTAAGGGACGCGATTTCTTTATTCGTGGTAGCAAGAGTGTTGAAGAGAGATTTATTGGTAATGCCAATATGTTCTCAGTAAAAGATAGAGAGGCTCTTTTAAAAACAAAGTTGACACATATTGAGCCAAAAGATTTAGTTTATCAAACTTATAAAAAGGCAGAAGGTTTAGATGATATTTCTAAGATGCAATATGTTGATATTAATTTCTGGCTACAAGGAGATATTCTTCTTAAGGCTGACAAGATGAGTATGGCACACTGTTTGGAATCTAGAGTTCCATTCTTAGATGTAAAAGTATTCAACTATGCTAAGAGATTACCAACAGAGTATAAGGTTACAGACACTGCAACAAAACGAGCGTTTAGAATTGCAGCTAAGAGACATATTCCGGAGAAGACTGCAAATAAGAAAAAATTGGGCTTCCCAGTCCCTATTAGAGTATGGCTTTGTGAAGATAAATACTACGATAAAGTATTATCTGTTCTTACGAGTGAAACTGCTGAGAAATATTTTAATACAGACATACTTGTTAAGCTTATGGAAGACCATAGAAATGGTAAAGCAGACAACAGCAGAAGAATATGGACTGTTTATGTATTCTTGATTTGGTATAAGGTTTACTTCGAAGAGGACAACTTTAAACCAATCAATGCAGAGTGGCTAAGTAAGAGAGTTCAAAAACTATAAAAAACACCGCCAATTTTTACCTAAAAAAGTAAAGTTTTTTACTAAAATTTTAACCTTGATTATTGACAGAGTAAGTATTAGTATAATACTTGGTAAAAATTGGGTTATTACTAAATTTTACATATATTTTGGAGGAAAAATCGATGAGCAATACTAAGGCAAGAGAGAGAATTAACAATCTTCTTGATGACAACAGTTTTGTAGAAATAGGGGCTCTAGTTAAGGCTAGAAGCACCGATTTTAACGTTAACGAAACTGATACGCCATCAGACGGAGTAGTTACTGGATATGGACTTATTAACGGAGAATTGGTGTTCGTTTACAGTCAGGATCCAGATGTACTAGGCGGTTCTGTTGGTGAGATGCATGCAAAGAAGATTATTAATATATATGAGAAGGCTATTGATATGGGTGCACCTATCATTGGTCTTATTGATAGTTCTGGTTTTAGAGTTCAAGAGTCAGTAGATGCACTTGAAGCTTTTGGCCAGATTTATTTTATGCAATCAAATGCATATGGAGTGATTCCACAGATCACAATGTTGTTTGGTGAGTGCGGAGGAGCATTAAGTGTTCTTTCGAAACTATCTGACTTTACTTTTATGGAGAAGTCTAGTGCAAAGTTATTTGTAAATTCACCAAATACAATTGCAGATAACAAGACAGTTGATTGTTCATCAGCTGAGTACCAAGCAGAAGTTGGCAATGTGGATTTCGTCTGTGTCGAAGATGATATCTATACAGAGGTAAGAAATCTTGTTTCAACAATACCTTCAAACTCATCAGTTCCAGCTGTTGATGTGGAAGCAACAGACGATCTTAATCGCGGAGTTGATATTGAAGATAAGATTTCAAATCCAATTGAGGCTATCAAAGAAATATCGGATGATGCATTTGTTATTGAAGTAAAGAAAGATTTTTCTGACGATGTAGTTACTGCGTTTATTAAATTAAACGGTGCAACAGTTGGTGTTATCGCTAACAAAGAGGACAAGTTTACAACTGATGGACTTAAGAAGGCGTCTGATTTTGCAATCACATGTGACTCACTTGGAATTCCTATTCTTACTATTACAAATAGTACAGGATTTGTTTCAACTTTTGAGACAGAAAAGGATGGAGTTGGTGAGGCTGCAAATCTTGTGTTTGCTTTGTCGAATGCGACTGTTCCAAAGGTTAATCTAATTGTGGGTGACGCTGTTGGAAGTGGATATATTATTATGAACCCTAAGGCATTGGGCGCTGATATTGTTTATGCATGGCCAACTTCTAGAGTTTCAGTTATGGATCCTAGAAAAGCGTCAGAAGTTATGTATGGTGATGATAGCAAGGTTGGTGAATACGAAAAACTTCAAGGCAGTATTGCAAATGTAGCTGCAAGAGGTTACATCGATTCAATCATCAATCCTGTTGATACTAGAAAATATCTTATTGGGGCATTTGAGATGCTTTATACAAAGGAAGCTTAGGAGGCAAAGATGAAAAGGTATTTATGTCTGGCTTGTGTCTTTACTTTACTCGTTTTGAGCTTAGTTGGATGTAAGAAATCAGATGATAAAACTTCATATAATAAAAAAGATCTTCAGCAAGTTCAAAAAGAAGT
>CAMZGB010000027.1 GCA_947306285.1 uncultured Lachnospira sp. | reverse complement strand
TTAAAAATGCAGACAATTGCCAGAGCGTTAAAGAATACTTGGAAAAACTTATTGCTTAAGTTTTATGAGAAGCACAAAGAAGGAGGAATATGTTAGTAAATTTACATGTGAAAAATTTAGCCTTAATTGAAGAAGTCGATGTAGATTTTGGCGAAGGCCTTGTTGTGCTAACCGGCGAAACTGGTGCCGGTAAATCTTTAGTTATCGGATCTGTAAATTTGGCGTTAGGAGAGAAAGCGTCAAAGGATTTGATAAGAACTGGAACAGATTATTCTCTAGTGGAACTTTCTTTTAAAGTGAATGAGTCAGTAGCGAATGCATTAAAAGAAATGGATATCTACATGGAGGATGATTCTGAAGTTGTTGTTACTCGTAAAATATCGAAAGACAGAAGTGTTGCGAAGATTAATGGGGAGACTGTTAATCTTAAAACTCTAAAAGCAGTTATGTCTTTGTTGGTTGATATTTATGGACAACACGAACATCAAACACTACTTTATAAGAAAAACCATTTAGCATTTTTGGATGATTTTGCAAAGAACGACATTGAGGATTTGCTTGGTAAAGTATCTGATGAGTACAAATCTTATAAGAAGATTCTAAAAGCGCTAGAAGAAATGCAAATGGATAGTGCGACCCAGACAAAAGAAGTTGAGTTTGCAAAGTTTGAGATTAAAGAGATTGAATTTGCAAATCTCATCTTGGGTGAAGATGAGACGTTAGAAGCAGAGTTCAAGAAAATGAACAATTCTCAAAGTACTTCGCAGAGTCTGTCTGAAGCGTATGAGTGTTTGACTGCTGGGGATGTTAATGTATCTAGTGCACTTTCAAAAGCGATTGATGCAGTTAATAGAATTAGCATCGAGGATGATCAAATTGAGAATATCAAGAAGTCTTTGTACGATGTTGATTCGCTTATCAACCAAACTTCAACGGACATTAACGAGTATAATAAAACACTAGAGTACGATCCAGAAAGAGTAAAGGAAGTTGAAGATAGACTTGATACGATTAACACTTTGAAAATGAAATATGGTCAGACTACTGAACTAATTCTTGATTACTTAAAAGATAGACAAGAATTTGTTGGAAGAATTGAGAACTATGAAGAAGAGTTAGAGAAACTAAAAGCCGACTTAAAATCTTCGAAAGAATCACTTGAAAAGTTGTCAAAAGATTTATCTACTAAGCGTAAGAAGTGCGCTAAAGACTTTGAGAAGAAAGTTGTAAAAGCATTAGAGGAACTAAACTTCTTAAGTGTAGAGTTCAAAGTTAATTTTAAAGAAAAAGATTTGAGCGCAGATGGTATAGATGATATCGAGTTTATGTTATCAACTAACCCAGGCGAACCATTAAAGCCATTAGGTGATGTGGCTTCCGGTGGTGAGTTATCGAGAATTATGCTTGCTATCAAATCTGTTATGGCTAGTGCTGATGAAGTAGATACATTAATCTTCGACGAAATTGATGCAGGGATTAGTGGTAAGACTGCAACAGCTGTCGGCGAGAAACTTGATTTGCTTGCAAGAAAAAATCAAGTTATTTGTATTTCTCATCTTAGTCAGATTGCATCTATGGCTGATAGTCATTTCTTGATTTCAAAGTCAGTTAGAGATGATAAAACATACTCTGAAGTTGAGAAGTTGGATAGAGTTGCAAGTGTGAAAGAACTTGCTAGATTAAGTGGCGGTATTGAAGATTCGGACTTGGCAATCAAACATGCTGAGGAACTTAAGAAAGAGGCTGAGTCAAAGAAATCTTAAAAATATAGTACAAATGTAGTATAATTATTAAAAATGCGTAAGGAGATTTTTAACTATGTCAGAGAACTATAATATGGATTTAATTCGCGATATTGAGGAATTAATTAAACGCTATAATAAAAAACCAGATAAGGAAGTTAAAAAGAAAGACATTGTAACTTTACTTCAAAAAGCGGCAGTTTTGGTGCCAGGTAAAGTTAGCACTAAGACTACATCTATTCAAGGCGAAGTATTAGAGGGAATAGACGTTCAATTTGATGTGGTAAAAGATGATGGAAGAGCAAGACTTATTCCGGTATTTACCTCTTTTG
Organism: uncultured Lachnospira sp.; assembly: GCA_947306285.1. Classification (GTDB taxonomy): domain Bacteria; phylum Bacillota; class Clostridia; order Lachnospirales; family Lachnospiraceae; genus Eubacterium_G. The sequence goes on along the minus strand of CAMZGB010000027.1, from coordinate 8,869 downwards.
AACAAATTCCACAGGATTACCTAGATACATTTTCTTTTGTGAGAATTAACTCTGGAAAAATATATAAATATATTGAAGAGTGTGACAATATCCGTGGCATGGTTGTAAATCCATTTACAGAATATAACTTAGAGATTAAGAAAAAACAGATGTCTAAGAAAGCTAGAACTAGGGGTATTTCAAAAGCTGTTAATGATGAAAATCAAGAAGCTATTATTGTATATGACAATAAAAAGTATCCAATTAAGAAAACTCCTTTTACAATTGGACGTGAGGGTACAAATATTGAAATCCCAGAGAGTTATATTTCAAAGATTCATGTAGTTATTTCTTATAAAGATGGTAAATATAGAATTGCCGATTATGATTCTACAAATGGAACAAAATTAAATGGCACACCTCTTAGATCAAAGGTTTACTATGAAGTAAGAGATGGATATGAGATTGAATTGTCTGATAAGGAAAAATTGCTTGTTTACATCAACTAGTTTGAGATAGAACTATTGATTGGAGGCTTAAATGAAAAAGATTTTATTCGCAGCATCCGAATGCGTACCTTTTGTAAAGACGGGCGGTTTAGCGGACGTTGTTGGTTCTTTGCCAAAGTTTTATGATAAAAATAAATATGATGTTAGAGTTATCCTTCCAAAGTATCAGTGCATAGATGAAAAATGGACTGATAAGATGGAATTTGTTGATAGCTTTTATATGGATTTGTCTTGGAGAAATCAGTATGTAGGTATCCTCAAAATGGAGTATGAGGGTGTTACTTTTTATTTTGTAGATAACGAGTACTATTTCAGTGGACCATTTCCATATAGTGATATTAAATATGATTTGGAAAAATTTGCATTCTTTTCAAAATCAGTTTTAAGCATTCTTCCTATTATTGATTTCAGACCAGACATTATTCATTGTCATGATTGGCAGACTGGACTTATTCCGGTTTATTTACATGATTCGTTTGCTTCAAATGAATTCTTTAGAGGAATAAAGTCTATAATGACAATTCATAACTTGAAGTTCCAGGGTGTTTGGGATGTTGAGACTGTTCAAGATATTGCTGGTTTATCTGATTACTATTTTACGCCTGATAAACTTAAAGATTATGAGGATGGTAATTACTTGAAGGGTGGATTAGTGTACGCTGATGTGATTACAACGGTTAGCGATACATATGCAGAAGAAATTAAAACACCTTTCTACGGCGAAGGCCTTGAAGGATTGATGAATGCTAGAGCGAACTCTTTAGTTGGTATTATTAACGGTATTGATTACAACGAATACAATCCATCTAATGATGAGTTGATTTATAATAATTACGATGTTAAGACTTTCAAGAAAGAGAAAGTAAAGAATAAAGTAGAACTTCAAAAAGAACTTGGCTTAACAGTGGATCCAGATAAGATGATGATTGGTATGGTCGGAAGACTTACAGATCAAAAAGGTTTGGATCTTGTGGCATGTGTTTTAGAAGAGATGTGTCATGATAATGTTCAGTTTGTGGTTCTTGGAACTGGAGAAGAGAGATACGAGAATATGTTCAGACATTTTGACTGGAAATATAGTAGTGATTTCTCGGCAAACATTTGTTATTCAAATGAACTTTCGCATAAGATTTATGCAGCTTGTGATGCATTTCTAATGCCATCATTGTTTGAACCTTGTGGCTTAAGTCAGCTTATGAGTTTAAGATACGGAACAATTCCTATCGTTCGTGAGACTGGTGGACTAAAGGATACAGTTATTCCTTATAATGAATATGAGGATACTGGAACTGGATTCTCATTCATTAACTATAATGCACATGAAATGATGAATACAGTAAGATATGCAGAGCATATTTACTATGATAATAAAAAATCATGGAATGCAATGGTTGGTAGAGCTATGAGAGAAGATTTCTCATGGGGAGCATCAGCCAAGAAATATCAAAAACTATACGATAATCTACTTAAGACAAAATAAAAAAAGAAGGCGTTAGCCTTCTTTTTTTATATTTGAAATATCTGGTGATATGGTCATAGAGTAGTTCGTGTGATAAATTACAAAGCCTGGCATTTTGCCGGGTACTTTTTTTACCTCTTTCTTTTGAATATAATCAATTTCTACTTTGTCTTGACTTGAACCGTTTGAGTAGTAAGCAGCCAAAGCAGCGGCCTCCTCAAATGTCTTATCAGGAAGTTCTTGATTGTTTGCCTTAACAATAACATGAGAACCAGGCATTCCTTTAGCATGGAACCACCAATCATTTCCAGTTGCCACTTTAAATGTGAGTTCTTCATTTTGAATATTATTTTTTCCAACAAACATATCAAATCCATCTGAAGACACATAGTGGAGTGGTTTGCTTTTTGCAGAATGCTTTTTCTTGTTTCTAAATGATTTCTTTATATATCCCGTTTCTTGAAGTTCTGTTTTTATTGCTTTTAAGTCATCTTCAGAAGTAGCGATGTTTAATGCGTGACTGATTGACTCTAAATACTCGATTGATTGTTTTGTTTCCTTTGTAATATCTATCAATGCATCATAAGTACGTTTTAGTTTTGTGTACTTGTTAAAGTACTTTTTAGCGTTTTCAATAGGAGAAAGAGTAGGATCTAGTGGAATAGATATTTCTTCGCCGGAGTAAAAGTCTGTCGTGTCATATTTTTTTGCGCCAGGTTCTATATCATATCCATAAGTCGTTAGTATATCTCCATACACTTTAAACTTTTCTTTTTTCTCTGTATCTTTTAACTGCTTGAGCTGAATATCATACTTTTTATTCTCACGCTCCAAGCATGTATTTATTATCTTTCTTAAATCAGCAGATTTTTGACGAATTCTGTTTGAAGCATCTTTTTTGTGATAAAACTCATTTATGAGTTCACTCATTGAGTCAAACTTAATGGAATCTTGGTTTTTATATGTATCTAAAGGAAAAGCACAGTATTCATCAGGAATACCATCTTTTTCATACATAGTAGGATCGAACTTTTCATCCTTTATCTTATTAACAAACTCATAGAAGTGAGTCCAAAGTAAATTCTTATCGCCATCTTCGAAGGTGTTAGCGCCCCTAGCTGAATCTAACTTTGTATTGTCGCATAATTCTTCGGCGATTAATGGACTGATTCCGGTGTAAGTAGTGAAAATTGCCTTAGATAGATTAGTGGCTTTACTAAATACAGATTCGAAAAATTCTTCCTTAGTAGTATCTAAAGGATTTATTTTATCTCCTGTGTTTGGAATAAAGTATTCCTTGCCAGGCATAACCTGACGAACAGAACTCATTAAAGAATTAATATGCTTAATGCTGTCCAAAATATTATTTTCATCATCTGTAAATATAATGTTTGAGTGTTTACCCATAAGTTCAACAATTAAGTGTTTGAATTGAACATCACCTAGCTCGTCTAAGTGTCTTATCTTAAAGTCAATAATACGCTCTAGACCGGGTTGCGAAATTTCTTCAATAAAACCGTTATTTATATGTTTTCTAAGTAACATACAATAGTTAGGAGCCTTCATAGGGGACTGTTTGTTAGTGTCTGTTAAATAGATGAGTGGAAGGCTAGAATTAGCACTAATTTGCAACCTAAATTGACCATCATATGTCTTGATGGTTAGGATAAGCTCATCGCTTTCTGGCTGTGCAATTTTTGTTATGCGGCCTTGGTTTATTTTGCTTCTAAATTCGCTTGCCAGGGCAGCAACAGTACTTCCGTCAAATGCCATAAAAACCCCTTTAAAATCGTCTTTTCGGACTAATTTTAGTATGTTTATACCCTTAAGTCAACCTTGACGGTATATGTATAAAATATTATAATATTACGGAATATGTAATGACATAAAAGAGGTTTTTATGATTAAAAGTATGACAGGATTTGGCAGATGTGAAGTAAACAGAGATGATCGAAAAGTCTCTGTTGAAATTAAGTCTGTTAACCATAGATATTTAGAATTAGGGGTTAAAATTCCTAGAAAACTAAACTATTTAGACAATGATATTAGAAACTTGGCTAAAGAGTATGTTGAGCGTGGAAAAGTCGATGTTTTCGTTTCTTACCAAAACTTAGGTGAGGGCGACGAAGATATTAGATATAATGCTTCTTTGGCGAAGGAGTACTTTGACGCTTACGCACAGGCGAGTGAAGATTTGGGATTAGAAAATGATGTGAAGACAAGTTACATTATGAGAAGTCCTGACGTTATTACTATTGAGAGCGCTGATGAAGACGAGGACGCAGTGAAAGAAATTGTTCTTGAAGCTTGCAAGGGTGCTTTTGAGAAGTTTGTTGAATCTCGTTCTAACGAGGGTGAGCGCCTAAAGAAAGATATTTTGACTAAACTAGATAGTATCAAAGAGAATGTTGATTTTATAGAAGAAAAAAGTCCAGTTATTGTGGAAGAATATAAAGAAAAGATTAACGAAAAGGTTCACGAGCTTTTGGAAGATAATCAAATTGATGAATCTAGAATTGCTCAAGAAGTTACAATGTTTGCCGACAAAGTTTGTGTGGATGAAGAGATTGTAAGACTTAAGAGCCACGTTAATGCAATGATTGATACTTTTGAACAAGAAGGCGTAGTTGGTAGAAGACTTGATTTCATAACTCAGGAGATGAATAGAGAAGCTAACACAACACTTTCAAAAACTACAGACAGCGAAATTTCAGAGAGAGCAATTACTCTTAAGACTGACATTGAGAAAGTAAGAGAACAAATTCAAAACATTGAATAGGATATACTATGGATAAAGGTAAACTTCTTATAATTTCAGGTTTTTCCGGAGTGGGAAAAGGCACAATAGTCGAGAAGATGTTAGAGGCTTTTGACAATTACAAAATCTCTATCTCGTGTACAACTAGAGATCCTAGACCTGCCGAGGAAGATGGCGTTCATTATCATTTCATCAGCAAAGATGACTTTGAAAAAATGATTGAGAATGATGAACTGCTAGAGCATGCAAAGTATGTAGATAATTATTATGGGACGCCAAAGAAGTTCGTCGATGACTGCTTGGAGCGCGGTGACAATGTGATTTTGGAAATCGAGTCAGAGGGCGCAAGAAAAGTCAAAGATAAAATGCCTGAAGCTATTATGATTTTTGTTTTACCACCTAGTGCTAGGCATTTGAAAGACAGACTTGTTGGAAGAGGTTCTGAAGATTTGGATGCTATTGAAAAGCGTTTGAATAAGGCAGTTGAAGAAACCGACGCTATGAAGCATTATGATTTCTTCGTTGTAAATGATGACATTGATACTGCAGCTAAAAACATTGATAAAATTGTTTCTAATACTAATCCAGACTTACCAAGCGAGGATGAAGTATTAAATATAAAAAATGATATAATTAACTTTTCGAAAGGAGAATAGATATGTTACATCCATCATATACTGACTTAATGGAAATCGCGAACAGCGACGTGGAAGATGGCGAAACACCTGTAGTTCAGAGTAGATATTCTATCGTTATGGCTACAGCAAAAAGAGCTAGACAGTTGGTAAAAGGTGCTGAACCACTAGTTGACGATTACAATTATGATAAGCCACTTTCAACAGCAGTAAAAGAGCTTTACGAAGGACAATTAAAAATTATAGGTGACGAATAAGACTGGAATAGATTGTACGAAGGTGCAATCTGTTTTAGTGTATAGAAATTTGAGGTATTAGTTTGAAAGTATTTTTAGTATCTTTAGGATGCGATAAAAACTTAGTCGACTCAGAACATATTTCCGGTATTTTGTCGGAGAATGGATACACATTCACTGATGACGAGTCGGATGCTGACATTATCATTATCAATAGTTGTTGTTTTATAAATGACGCTAAAGAAGAGAGCATCAATACTATATTTGAGATGGCTAAGTACAAAGAAGACAAATGTAAGGCCTTAGTCTTGGCCGGTTGTCTTGCGCAGAGATACCATGAAGAAATAGAAGACGAAATACCTGAAATTGATATTTGTATAGGAACCACTGCCTTCGACGATATTGCAGACACTTTGAATGAGTATTTCAAAGAGAAGCACAAGATTGTTGATTTGGATGACATTAACTGTCCAGCAGGTTTTAATGCTCCTAGAAATATTTCGACATTTGGAAGTTACGGTTATTTAAAAATAGCTGAAGGGTGTGATAAGCATTGTACTTACTGCATCATTCCAAAAGTGCGTGGAGACTTTAGAAGTGTTCCTATTGATAATGTTTTGGAAGAAGCTAGACAAATGGTTTCGCTTGGCGTGAAGGAACTAATTCTTATTGCGCAAGAGACCACTATGTATGGAGCTGATATTTATGGAAAGAAGTCGCTTCATATTTTGATTCACGAGTTGTCGAAGATCGATGGTGTGAAGTGGATTCGAGTTTTGTATTGTTATCCGGAAGATATTTATGACGAGCTTATCGACGAGATAAAAAAGAACGAGAAGGTTTGTCATTATCTAGATTTACCTATTCAGCATGCGAGTGACAGGATTCTGAAGTTGATGGGACGACAAACTACAAAGGCAGAGATTGCTTCTAGGATTAATGCGTTAAGAGATGCAGTTCCAGATATTGTTTTGAGGACTACTCTGATTACTGGTTTCCCTGGCGAGACAGACGAAGATCACAGTGAAGTTATGGACTTCGTCGAAGACACTAAGTTTGATAGACTTGGAGTATTTACATATTCGCAGGAAGAGGGAACACCTGCAGCCACTATGGATAACCAGGTGGACGATGTTGTGAAAGATCAGAGACGAAACGAAATTATGGAACTTCAGCAGGAAATCGTTTTTGAAAAGAATGAATCTTTAGTGGGGCAAGAGTTTGAAGTTATAATAGAAGGAAAGATTCCGATGGAAAATGCTTACATCGGTAGAACATATATGGATGCGCCGGGAGTTGATTCAAACATTTTTGTCGTGACCGACGAAGAATTGATGAGCGGTGATTTTGTGAAAGTTTCTGTGACGGGAGCTAATGATTACGATTTGATTGGTGACCTAACAAGACGATTGGAGGACTAAATGAATTTACCTAATAAACTAACAGTATTTAGAACAATATGCATTCCGTTCTTTGTATTTTTTATGCTTGCAAGATTTGTGCCATGCAATTATTTAATCGCACTAATCGTGTTTATCATTGCAAGTTTGACGGATCTTTTTGATGGAAAGATTGCAAGAAAGTACAACTTGGTAACAAATTTTGGAAAGTTTATGGATCCTTTGGCGGACAAGTTATTAGTTTGTGCGGCTTTAATTAGTTTGGATTCAGTGTTTACTTGTAAAAACTATGCGGGAAGCGTTTGGTTTACTGTTTGTGTAATAATTATTATAAGTAGAGAATTGTTCATCAGCGGATTTAGAATTTTGGCTGCAGACCAAAATGTAGTGCTAGCCGCTGGATGGTGGGGCAAAGTTAAAACTACTTTGCAGATGGTTATGACTATTGTGATGATTATCTATCTTCAGGTAGCTGATTGGATTAAAACTTGCAATTTGAAGATTCCAAAAACTGTGATGTCAGGAGTTGGTATTTTTATTCAAATGCTTGTTGCAGCAACGCTGTTCTTCACAGTGTTCTCGATGATTGATTATATTGCTAAGAATAAAGAAGTATTAAAGAATTAATAGATGTGAGGTTTGAAATGAACGCTTATAAAAAAATGATGGATAGTGAACTCCGCGAGGAATTAAAGAGTTTAAAAGAAGAATATGTGAAACTTTGTGAGTCTAGACTTGATCTTGATATGTCGAGAGGAAAGCCGGGCCCTGATCAAATTGCAATTTCTATGGAACTTTTTGATGTGTTTACAAGTGAGTCTGATGTAGTTTCTGAAAATGGTTTCGACTGTAGAAACTATGGTTTACTCGACGGACCACCAGAAGCAAAGAGAATGATGGCTAGCATTATGAATACAACAGAGGACCATGTTATTGTATATGGAAACTCAAGTTTGAATGTAATGTACGATCAGGTTGCAGAGTTTTATTCACATGGTGTGAATGGAATGACTCCATGGTGCAAGCTAGATAAAGTTAAATGGCTTTGTCCGGTTCCAGGTTATGACAGACACTTTGCTATTACAGAGCACTTTGGAATTGAGATGATAAATATTCCTATGAACGAAGATGGTCCAGATATGGATGCCATTGAGCAGTTCGTGGAAAGAGATCCAAGCATCAAAGGTGTTTGGTGTGTTCCTTTATATTCAAATCCAGAGGGTGCTTCATACTCAGATGAAGTTGTTAGACGTTTTGCTAACCTTAAGCCTGCGGCAAAGGACTTTAGAATCTTTTGGGATAATGCTTATGCTGTTCATCATTTATTTGACGAGCCAGAAAAGCAGGACAAGATTTTGGACATTTTAGAAGAGTGCGAGAAAGCCGGCAATCCAGATATGGCAATTGAGTTTGCTTCAACATCTAAGATTACATTCCCTGGTTCTGGTATAGCAGCGCTCGCTTCATCAATAAATAATGTAAACCACATTCGTGATAGTTTGAAGATTCAAACAATTGGTCACGACAAAATAAATATGTTAAGACATGTTAAATTGTTCAAAGATCATGAAGGTATTAAAGAACATATGAGCAGACATGCAGCATTGCTTAGAGATAAATTCAATGCAGTTTTAGATGTCTTCGACGAAGAACTTGCACCATGCGAAATCGCAATATGGACTAAACCAAGAGGTGGATATTTCATTTCACTTCATGTTGAGAACAACTGTGCAAAGAAGATTGTTAAGATGTGTAAGGAAGCTGGAATGGTTCTAACTGGTGCGGGAGCAACATTCCCATATCATATTGATCCATACGATAGTGTAATTCGTATAGCGCCTTCATATCCAACACCTGAGGAGTTGAAGAAGGCAAGTCATGTGTTGGCAGTTT
>CAMZGB010000026.1 GCA_947306285.1 uncultured Lachnospira sp. | reverse complement strand
GCACCTTCCACATATCTCTCGCGGTCAGTGTCTTCTATTCTAAGTACGAAATCTCCATCTGCATGCTTTGCAATCAAAAACTCGTACAAAGCTGTACGCAAATTTCCTACATGCATTTTTCCTGTTGGACTTGGTGCAAATCTAGTTCTTACTTTCATATTGTTTCCTTTCATATATAAAGGCCACCATCCGGTAGCCTTTTTTGTTATTTCAAATTGTTTAAATACTCTTCTGCCTTATGGATTGAATCCCAAAGCTTATCTTCTGATGAATTATCAAAAACAAAAAGGTTCTTAATACCTTCTGGTAATGAGAAGTCTTGTCCTGCTATGTATTCATCCCAGTGTTCTAACTTCCAAGTATCTCTGTCTGAGTTACGTTTAATCATACGAGCCTTGCAGACATCTACGTCGCACTTAACCCATACCACAACTAACTCTGCACCTTTCTTTCTCAAGAGCTCACGACGAAGGTTTTTCATATATCCCTTTGTTCTAACCTCTCTAGTAAATGGTGCATTTATAAACACTGTATCATTGTACTCTAAAGCATCCATAGCAATTTCCATGATACAGTCATACTCATAATCTCTAATTTCTCTCTCGAAGAAATCAGAACTTCTATTGTATTCTTGATGTCCTACCTTGAAAATCTGCTTCGACAACACAATAAGTGAGTCTTTATCAAGGTATACACAGTTCTTCATTGCCTTTGCCAGTTTTTTTGTAACAAATGTCTTACCACAAGCTGGTGGCGAAGTAACTAACACTAATTTTTTCATAGTAAAAACCTCTTTAAAAAAATAGCCGATTTCCCTATATAATACCATTATTTCGAGAGTATAGTCAATGATATCTGATAAAAAAATAACAATGTTTTCTATTAATACTTAGCACTTTTGTGTTATAATTTTAGCCAACGAGGTGTAAATATGGTTAAGTTAGCAGAACAACAAGAAACAAAAGAGAAAAAAGTAAAAATAACAAAAGAAAAGGTATTAAAAGTTATTAGTTTTCTAATACCCCTAGGCACTCCTTTTATATGTTTTATGGCATTAGAGTTTCTTTGGAGACTAAGTATAGATGGAGTACTTAAGGTTAATCCTATCGTGTATATGAGTCCAACACTTATATTATTGAATTTGCTTCTATTTTATGCATTTTGGCTTATTATATTTGCCATCTTTAGAAGGACTAAAGTGGCATCTTGTGTATTAATAGTATTGTCTTTTGTAATAGGCTTAGCAAACTTCTATATTATGATATTTAGAAACTATCCAATTATGGCCACAGATTTCTTATCACTTAAAACAGCTCTCGCAGTTGGTGGTTCATATAGTTTCGCAATAAACAAATCAATCGTTTTTATAGGAATTTCTTGTATAGCGTTATTTGTGTTAAATCTATTCTTCTCATTTAAGCTTCCTCAAATGAGGAAAACTTATTCTAAAATACTAATTCGTGTTATTCCAATCGTATTTAGTTTAGCAATTATATTTGGTATCACTAGTGTTGTTTCTAGAGATGATGTTAAATCAATCATTTCTGGATACAATTCAACTTTATTCGACCGAGTACGAATGACAGAAGACGACGGTTTGATATTATCCTTCGTTTCTTCCATTCACTATGCTGTCGTCGATAAACCAGACGGCTACTCCGAAGATGCTGCCAAAAAAATACTAAATAAATATAGCGATGATTCAGTTTGGAACACTACTACTGTGTCCAAAACAACCGATAAATCGGCACCTATAAAAACCAAAGTAAAAAAGGCAAATGTTGTAGCAATAATGAACGAGTGCTTTTCAGATGTAGGAATACTGGGAAATTTAAAAACAAATATGGATTATATGCCATTCACAAGAAAGTTGATGAGTGGATCAAAAGATACAATCAGCGGATACTTCTATTCATCTGTAATTGCCGGTTCTACCGCTAATACTGAGTTTGAATTTTTGACAGGAGACACTATGGCTTTCCTTCCTCCTTGTTCAATACCGTACCAACAACACATATATAACCAAACAGATAGTATGGCATCTCTTTTAGCTGAACAAGGCTACTCCACTAATGCAACTCATCCGTACGTAAGTTATGCATGGAACCGCATAAATATATATCCACTTTTAGGTTTTGAGAACATCAAATTTGCTAGAGATATGACAGGATTAACTCAAATAAGAATTTATAATGATGATGCAAGTTACTATAAATATTTAAAACAAAACATTTTCAATACGACATCTCCATATTTTTCATTTGGAGTCACAATGCAAAACCATGGTGGCTATACCGGAACATTTGATAATTTTGCTCCAAATGTTCACATGACCAATTCAGTGTCTCAACCAACAGATACTTATTTATCTTTAATCAAAAAATCAGATGAGCAATTCAAGGATTTAATCGATTATTTCAAAAAAATTGAAGATCCTACTATCGTAATAATGTTTGGTGATCATCAACCTAATGACTATGTAGTAGATCCTATATATCAACTCAAAGGAAAAACTGCTGAATCTTTGACCCCTGCCGAACGATTTGAAAGATATAAAGTTCCAGTAATAATATGGGCAAATTATGATATCCCTGAAGATTCAAACTTGTTAACTAGTGCAAACTATATGGGTGGAATCGTTACAAAACTAGCCGGATGTAAAACTAGTTCATATCAAAACTTCTTGGAAAACCTAAGGGATGAGATACCTGTTATTTGCGCTCAAGGATTTACACTAAAGGACGGCAAATACAAAGACCTGTCTGAACTAGATAAATATTCAGATAAGATTAATGATTATAGAATATTAAATTATTACAATATATTCGCAGATAGTTCAAAACAATGACATTAAAAAAGCACTCTAGATTCTAGAGTGCTTTTACTTATTTTTTAACTAATACTTTTACTGCTTTTGTCCACGAGCCATAGTACTTCTTATTATTATAAACAATATAACATCTCATTTTTATGTAATAGTTCTTCTTTTTCTTCAATTTTTTAATAGTATATGTTTTATAAGTATTACCTAATGTTATTTTCTTCGCCGAAGACATAGAAGATTTCTTAGCATATTTAATCTGGTATCCAGCTATATTTTTAATCTTCTTCCACTTTAACTGAATCTTTTTACCCTTAAGGTTTTTGTGTTTTGTTATTACAACATCTTTAAGATAAGATCTAGCTGAAGGATTTGGATTATCCTTTGCTTCGATTTTTTTGATACAAGATCCTGTATAATTATTTCCAATTCCAACAATTTTTACTTCTACATTGCCATCTACATCAGTATATGTAGAGTAATTATAATCTGTTCCAAGAACTAAGTCTTCACTACCATTATTTGCTGATACTACTAATTTTTTCTTATTATTGAAACTAGCTTTAGTGGTGATGTTTGCTATAGGCATTTTTTCGATAATAAAATTTGTGGTAAATGTTCCAGTATAATTTCCTACTCCTGTGTATGTAACAGTGGCCACTCCAGGATACATATTGTTTTTATACTCGACATAATAATCCTTAACAGAACTTAGTTTATAGTCGCCATCATAAAAAATTACATTGTTTACTCTATCACGTGGCTCATAATACATTTTCTCCACAAAATTGGACATGTCTTTTATTATTGCGTCGTTGTCGATATCGACAGGAGTTCCCGCAAATGTAAAAGTGCTAAATGCAAAGGTAAAAATCAATATAAATGCTATAATTTTAATACTACTCTTCATTATTTCTCTCCTATAAATTTATAACTACCTTTTACTATTAACTTATCAAATATAATAAACAATCCAGGAAGTACACATACTACACAGAGCATACTTATTATTGCTCCTCTTGCCATCAACATACAAAGTGAACCGATCATATCAATGCTTGAGTAGATTCCTACTCCGAATGTTGCTCCAAAGAATGTTAATGCACTCACGATAATTGATTTCATCGAGAACGCTAAAGCATCCCTTGCTGCCAGTTTCTTGTCCTTACCTAAGTTTCTCTCCACCTTATACCTATTCGTCATCAGGATAGCATAATCCACCGTAGCTCCTAATTGAATCGTTCCTATTACAATGGACGCCACAAACGGTAACGTAGTGTGCGTATAGAACGCAGTTCCCATATTTATAAATATAGCCGATTCTATTAATGCCACCAGAACTACTGGAATAGATACCGATCTAAATACACATAATACAATCAAAAATACAAGGAAAATTGATACAAAGCTGACGACTTTAAAGTCCTTGTTTGTAATATTAATCAAATCTCGCGTACAAGGTGCTTCTCCCACCAACATTCCTTTTTTGTCATATTTCTTTATTACTTTTTCTGCATCGTCGCAGAGTTTGTTTGCCTCATCAGATCCCGTCTTGTATTCCGAGATAAAGATTACCATCTGATGGTTATTGCTCTTCAACTCTCCAGTAAGTTTCTTCGGAACGAATGACTCTGGGATAGAACTATCCACTATACTTTCTAAACCAAGTGCTCTCTTAACACCTTTTACTTTGTTTAGATCTTCTATCATCATTTTGACATGTTTATCGTCTGCTTTGTTGTCTAGAAGAACAATATTGGCTGAACCTATCTTGAAATCTTCGTTCAAAATCTTTTGAGTCTTAACACTTTCTAAGTCCTCTGGTAAAGAAAGTGAAAGATCATAATAAACTTCGTTGTGATTGTATCCGTAGATACCTGGAACTAATAGTATTAGGAAAATAATAATAAACACATAGAAATACTTTGTAATAAACTTTGGTACTTTCTTAAAGTCTGGCATTATCTGTTTGTGTTTAGTTTTTTCTATTACTTTGTCTAAAACAAGTATCAACGAAGGAAGAACTGTAACACAAGATATCACACCAATGATTACACCTTTGGCCATAACAATACCCAAATCAAGTCCCAAAGTGAAACTCATAAAGCAAAGTGCTATAAATCCAGCTACTGTTGTAATTGAACTTCCAACAATTGATGAAAGTGTTTCTTTAATGGCTCTTGCCATTGCACCGTGCCTATCATCCGGTGTCTTATCAATATTTTCTTCATAACTGTGCCAAAGGAATATCGAATAGTCCATCGTCACCGCTAACTGTAGTACTGCTGCTAGTGCCTTTGTGACATACGATATTTGCCCAAAGAACACATTGGAACCTAAGTTATATACAATTGCTGCTCCTATACTTGCAAGGAATACAAATGGGATTACCCATGAATCCATAAGCAAAGACAACAGTATTATAGAAATAACAATAGCGATTCCAACATAGATTGGGGTCTCATGCTCCGATAACTCTTTGGTGTCTTCCACTATCGCTGTTATTCCAGTAACCTTACACTGGTTTTTAGTAATCTTTCTTATATTAGTAACCGCTTTCATCGTACGCTCTGCAGAACTAGTATCATTAAAGATAACCATCATTACTGTAGAACCATCTTTATTGAATGCTTTGTATAATCTTTTTGGAAGCATTTTCTTTGGTATTTTTAAATCAGCCACGCTGTCATACCACAATACTTTTTGTACCGCATCCACTTTTTCTATTTTCTTCTTTAGTTCAGTGGTCTTTCTGTCATTTAATCCATCTGTCATAATCAGACCAAATGCTCCCGAGCCAAAGTCATTCATCAAAATGTCTTGACCCTTCATTGTGTCAATATTTTTTGGCAAATAGAACAAAAGGTCATAGTTTACGCCCGTCTTAAAATATCCAATTCCTGCAGGAATTAGCAACACCAAAGCAAGAATTAGAATAATGACTCTAAATTTTACAACTCCATGTCCAAATTTTTCCATCATAAGTCTACTCCCATGCTCCAATCTCTGGTGTCTTGTAAATAAATTTCACTTGTCCATCCATATCATCTGATATACCACTAAATGATTTATATGAACTGCCAGCGTCCAATAAATCTTGGATGTTATCTATTGCCTCATCGGCTTTCTTTCCAAATAACGATGTAATCTTCTTGATGCCTTCATTATTGAGCTTTGATGCGCCATCTTTTAGTTGTTTTGTACCATCGTTTAAAGTATCAATTCCATTGCAGAATGGAACCATACCTTTTGATAGCTGCTTTGATCCAGCATAAACCTGAGCCATAGCACTTTTTAGCTTGCTTGAAGCTGTAACTAATTGAGGGCTTACTCCACCTAACTTAACAGTCATTACCTTCACTCCACTATATAGTTTTGCCATTCCACTATTTAAAGTATCTGCACCACTCTTTAGTGAATCTGTTCCCTTTGACAACTGGCTAGTACCATTCTTCAACGTACCAGTGCCTTCGGACAAAGCAGATGCTCCCTGACTTAAGCTATATAAACCACCGTAAACAGTGTTTAGACCTGTTGTTAAAGCACTTGAGCCATCTTCCAACTCTTGCATTCCATTCACAAGAGCTGTTATTTCCTCTGAATGTGAACTAATCTTTGAGGCAAGTGCTGCTTTGACGCTTTCAAGTGTTTGAATAGCATAGTATGCCTGAACAAGTGCGAAGTATGTATTCGCATTTAAACCTTTTGCAGCCAAAACAGTTTCCAAAGGTGTACCACCCTTTACTGCACTATTTATTCCTTCAATAAGAGCAGATAGTTGCTCCTCAGTGCTAATCGCTCCACCAGATGCCTGTTTGACTTGTGCTAGAACTTGATTTATCTGTTCATCAAGAGAACTTGGAGTTGTTTTTAGCATTTCAACTAATTTTTTAACTCCATCGTTAGCACTCTTTGTTCCATTCTTTAATGCCTTGGCGCCATCATTAATTCCGCCCTTTTTCTCAAAGCCGTTTAATATTTGCTCCACACCACCAGACAACTCTTTTGTGCCTGAATCTAGGGATGAAGCGCCATTATCTACTTTCTTTACGCCGTCATTCACATCTTTAGCGCCTTTTGCTAATTTGTCCGAGCCATCTGCCAACTTTTTTGCACCAGACTTAGCGCTCTTTAGTCCCTTCTTCAATCCCTTGTGGAACTTTTTATTTCCTTTGTGAAACTTCTTTGTTCCTTTAGATACTTTTTTGAGTCCTTTTGTAAGTTTGCTAGAACCTTTCTTTACCTTCGACGAAGCATCCGATAACTTGTCAGCACCATCTGACAACTGATTAGTACCATCCACTAAAGCATCTGCTCCATCTTGAAGCTGCTTCATCTTAGATTTAATATTTGAGAGGTCAATCGCATCTTTAATATTGAAATCTCCAATGTTTGATGTCGCAATAATTAGTCCCATACTCATTGAACAATCTTTAACGTCCGCTGAAATTGTAAAACTATCAGATAAATCTATTTTGTTTAGGTATTCGTCTGCTCCCTTGATAGATTTCTCTAAATAGTCTTCCAATCCAGGAACTGCATAGCCAAGAACTATCTTTGATTCGTCATAATCTGCAACTTTTCCGTTATCTATTTGAACGTTGTTAAATGTTTCATTATCTAGCATAAAGCCACCTAGAATCAAAAATGGTACAAAATCATGTCCTTTTGTTCTAGCATTATTCTTAAAACTATACTGTATTTGTAGTTCTCCACTCTTTCCTTCTAAATCTTTTGCTGAAATGTCCTGTCCATCTAGTGTATACGAAATATCAACACTAATTGGAGGTGTCTGATCTGAAGTTCCTTGATACGTAATATCTTTACCTTTATTCTCCCAAATAAGGTTTCCATCTTTATTAGTATATTTTTCATCCCCCTTAAGATTCTTAATATCCTTCAACGAAGACTTATCTTTAATAGGGTCTTTACCCTTAACTTCAAGCAAATCACTAACAGTGGCGCTTTTAACTCCACCATCACCATTTAACTCAATATAAACTGTCTCCGTTTTCTTCGGCTTCTTAGCCTTTGCATCTTTCTTACTAACCTTTCCAGCAAGAAAGTTTCCCATCTGATTAACAGATACTTCTGGTTTCTTAATTTTTACCCTTGCATTAGTAGTTCCTAGCGCATATGCACATACCATAGCCGCTACAACAACCATACATATCATTCTTTTAATCATAGTCTTCATATCAAAAAACCTTCCTTTTTTAAGTCTAACGTTCCTTATTTAAGTATAGTACAAAAAACCAAAAAATGCACCAAAAAGTGAATTCTTTAAAACTCACAATTATTACATATTTTGGTTGACAAATTACAAAAAACATGGTTTAATTAATACTCGTGAAAAGAAATTGTAACATTTTTGTAAAATTTGGAGGAGAGTTTTGAAAGCAAAAATATCAAAAACAATTGTTCTTACAACATTAATATTATCAATGCTTGGTGCATCATTGTTTGTTGGTCCTACAGCTAACAAAACAGTCCAAGCGAAGAGTTACAATGCCGCTAACTTAAGACTATTATCAGCAATTATCTACAGCGAAGCAGGTAACCAAAGCTACGCAGGTAAGAAGGCCGTAGGAATTGTTATTATGAACAGAGTTAAATCTAGACAGTTCCCTAACAGTGTTAAAGGCGTTGTTTACCAGAGTGGACAATTTTCTCCAGTTAGAAACGGTTCACTTGCTAGATCATATAGACTATATGACCGCGGTAAAATGAGTAAGAGCGTAAAAAAAGCTGCTGCTTCTGCTCTTAATGGAAGTAAGACAGTTAAATATCATGGAAAAAAAATAAATATGAAAAAGTTTAAATTTTTCTCTGGCTATGTTGCCGGATCAAGACTATCAATTGACGGACATCAATTTAAATAATTTAAACATTTTAAAACAATAGAAAAGAGCAAGGGATTCATTAACAATCGTTCATTCCCTTGCTCTTTTCTATTGTTACTATATATAAACTATTTAATGTCCGTCAATTAATTATTACCAACCTGATTTCTCGGTTGTTTCATCTTCAATTATTACTACACTTTCTTGAGGTTTGGTTGTTTCTTTAACTGAAGATTTCTTTTCCTTCTTCTTAGCCTGTTTTTCTCTTTCTTTTTCTTTCTTTCTATCCTTGCGAGCCTTCTTTAATAATTTAGCTTCTCGCTCTTTTTTAGACTTCTTGAGGTTTTGCTTACTGTTATCCTTATCTTTATAGTCCTTAGAGTCGTAAATTGGACGATATACGGCTATACAGTCGTGATCTCTAGCAGATACTGCTCTAGTTCTAAAGTTCACTCCTTCGCCGGACATTTCCATTATAGTCTTATTATCTTTAAACATAGCAACATGAGTTACATGTTTATAGTGATCCTCAAAAGTATCTATATCTTCATCAGAATAAAAGATAATATCACCTAACTTTGCGCTTCCAATCTTAACTTTAAGAGCGTTCTTCTCACACCATCCAAGTTCAGTCTCTGTATTTGCGCCTTCTCCTCCCATATTCATGCCTATATTCTTATAACATGCATAAACAAACGATGAGCAATCTGCAAATCCCTCTTGATGTCTTTTAGCTTGAGAGTAAACTACCTTCTTATATTTTTTAGAAAACTCTAATAAACGTTTTCTTTTTGATATAGTTTTAAAAGTCTTTGTAGTTTTACTATTTTTGTATTTGTATGATAAAAGATTTCCTGTGTTTTTAAGGTTTATTTTGTCTCCGTCTGATAATACCTTTTTATTTGTTTTAGAGAAAATCTGTTTGCTGCCTACTTTTAAAGAGTTGCCATAATCGAAGTATTCTTGCAAACTCTTTTTCTCAACATAGTGCTCTTTGCATGTAAGTTTATACTTATACTCTTTTCCGTAATCAAAGTCACTCTTTTCATTTAATACTTGTTTAAACTTGAAATAGTCACCCTTGTTGCTCTTCTTTTTAGTGGTCTTAATCTCTTTATATTTACCATCATCCTGTTTTTCATAAAACTTAAGGACAATATCATCCTTATTTTTATAACCATCAAGTTTGATGTTTACAGAGTTTGTTTTCACATCATAAACAGATGCTACATCCTTAGCACCTACTTCTTTATATGTAGATTTAGTTATATCCTTTTTTGTTTTAGCCTTATTCTTTGCTGCATCCACCATAACAGATGGTGTGCAGAATAAAGCTACTGCCATCACTAAAGCTACAGCTATATTTAGTTTTGTTCCGTTAATTCGTTTCAAACCCATAGCGCTATTATATACCGTATCTAAATTTATGTAAACTCTCCATTTTTTAGTTCTGCGTAAAACAATAACAGGTAATTGTGTTCATTTTATGAATAAATACCTGCTATTTAATTAATCTAGGATATTATCGTATCTAATGGCTTTAACTGTATGTTCTTTCTGAAGTCCAAGATTCTTATATGGGTTGTTTTCAAGCTTTGCTGAACCGACAAATTCCATAACTACTGCTCCGTGATGATGGCCCCATTTGTCTGCTGGGTTTTGATCATAAAAAGTCTTCTCCTGACTCTTATTATCATAAATTATACATTCGAGCACTGTTCCATCGGACATATAAAAGTCAATATTGTCTCCTACTTCGCCGAAGGTTCTGGTGCACGCAATTAGATATCTACCATTTAGTTTTTGGAAGCCTTGCTCATCTTCAGTTCCCTTTTTATGCCAAAGTTGATCCACCTTATACTGATTAGAGCCTACTGCACAATCATAATATTTCAAATCCCATTCTCTTGTGGCATACCAGCCACAGCCCTTAGGAATCTCTATTACCGTTGCGTGATTAAAATAGAAGTATGAAAAAATAAGTGGTATCAACAAAAGTGTCACCAACACAATATATCCCTGTATAGTCGAAATTGTATTTCCATTCTTTTTAGATTTACTATTCGACTTATTATTCTTTTTTGTTTTATTATACGTTCTAGTATACTTTTTCATAACGTCCACTATTATACAAAACTTTTTTCTATTTATAAAGAAAAAGAAGCCCTATTTCTAGGACTTCTTTCGGAGAAAATAATGAAAGAAACTAATTAACATTTAACTATTATTGTGTTTTTGCTTTTTCGTCATCATCATCGTCGTCGTTATCTTTTTTGTCGTCATTGTTTCCTTTTTTGTCAGAATCATTTTTCTGACTTTTCTGTCCATCCTGTGGTGCCTGAGCGTTTGGCT
>CAMZGB010000025.1 GCA_947306285.1 uncultured Lachnospira sp. | reverse complement strand
TCCATACATACACATTATAATCAAAAACAAAGTCTATATCTACTAAATCTTTTAATACAAAATACTGTTCAATATTTCGAATCAAAACTCCATCAGACTTTTTAATAAGTTTCAAATATTTATCTTTTATTATTTTAATATCATCTTTTCTTGCAACATATGGAAGCGCCAAGTATACTTTCAGATTCTTTTCCTTGACTAGTTCCATTGCGTTTTCCACATCATCGAATGGGAATAAATTCAAATCTATGTATACTCTGTCCACAAAATTCTTCGACAAAGTTTCTTTCAATTGATCAAACGATGAAACCGATACATTAATAGTTGCTTTTTCATTTTCAACATTAATATCTTTTGCATCGATTTCTTCAACTTCTTCACACTCACGTTTATATTTAGCTAAAGCTTTTTCATAAGCCAAATCCAAATACTTTCTTCTCACCTCATTTATTTCAGATACAGGTAAGAACGTATTTTCATCCATATCATATTCAATATCTAAAAAAACAAAATCTGTATTTCCAGTTTTGTTTACATGTTTGTTTAGTGTTTCAATCGTTAATGGAGTCTTCTGAGCTTCTTCCACATCTGCTCCTTTAACGGCTATTAGTTCATCATCCACTTCCCCAGATATTTCAAAAGGTTCTCCAACCTTACACTTAACATTTATATTTAACCCTTTAGTTAAAGATTTATTAGAATACTTTTCTAACAAGTATTGAGTGAACTCACGGTTCTCTTCTCTAAATGCCGGTTCCTTTAGAGACATCATATCTCTACCATTCTTTGTGTAATAATAACTCTCATTAAAACCATGTCTATTAAACAAGTCCATCAGAAGTTTGATGTCGTTTTCGTCTACCTCAAACCTTTCACCATCTAGAATCATATCTAGATATTTTCGATATATACTTACTACTCCACAAACATACTCTTTCTTTTTCATTCGTCCTTCGATTTTTAGAGAAGTAACTCCAGCATCAATAATATCTGGAAGCAAATATAAAGCACATATATCTTTTGGACTCAAAATATACTTTTCGTCCGATTCGTTAATAAGCATTCCATCATAAATAACATCATATGGCAATCTACAAGGTTGAGCACATCTTCCTCTGTTCCCACTTCGACCGCCAATAAAACTACTTAAAAGACATTGTCCCGAATAACAATAACAAAGTGCGCCATGAACAAATGACTCCATCTCGATATCTATACCTTTTAATTCTTTTATCTCATCAATAGATAATTCTCTTGGAAGAACTACACGTTTAGCTCCCAAATCTTTAATCCACTTAACAGACTCTTTTCCACTAATTGTCATCTGTGTACTCGCATGAATTCTAAGTTCAGGAAAATGCTTTTTAACATATAACATAACTCCAACGTCTTGAACTATTACACTATCTAAACCATTTTCATATAAAGGACGCAAAAAATCATAGAGATCATTTTTGATCTCTTTGTTTTTAAGAAGAGTATTTATTGTTAAATAAACCTTGCGACCATTAAGATGTGCATAGTTTAAAACATCTATAATCTCTTCTTTTGTTAAATTTTCTGCATTAGCTCTAGCACCAAAGTTTTCACCGCCCAAATAAACAGCATCTGCTCCTGAATTTATAGCAGCAATTGCTATATCATATGAGCCAGCTGGTGCGAGCAACTCAATGTATCTTTTCATGTTAATAATCCTACAAAAAAATTATTAAAATATCATTAGAATGTTAAAAACGACCAGGCCATGAAGCCTGATCGTTTATAACTATTTATTTTGATTGTAATCTGATGATTTCCTTCTCAAGCTCTTTAATCTTTTCCAGTGCACTTTCCAACTCATCAGTAGCTGTCTGAGCTTTCGCATCTGACAGAATTAACTCATGTTTCAGATCATACACTTCCTTTTCCTTGATACTTAAATCATCCTCTAATAAATCTGCCTGCTTTTTTGCCTTAAAGTAATCGTTAGCAATGTTGATTTCAAGAAGAATGCGTTGCATATCTGGCTTCTGCATTCTGAAATCTTCATTCTTTTTAAATTCTAAAATCATATTATTGATGTATGAAGCGACTTTTTGTAAATAAGCTTCGCTCTCGAAACCACCGATATTATATATCTTGCCATCGATGACAACATCAATATAATTTTTTGACGACATAATTAATTACTCCTTTAGCAAAATAGCTAGTCTATTATAGCATATTATTTAGTCTTTTTGCTCTTAACTTTTGACCACTTGCCATAAATGTAAACTCCGCCGTAATTCTTAGCAGCTTTTACTCTAACATAATATTTTTTCTTCTTTTTAAGACCCTTGATTGCGATTGATGTCTTCTTAGTATACTTAGTCTTAAGACCCTTCTTGAAGTTCTTCTTAAGAGCAACCTCTACACAATATTTCTTAGCGCCAGAAGCTTTATACTTAATTGTTAGTTTCTTCTTACCAGCAGTAATCTTTTTGATTTTTGCTTTATTGATTCCTGGAGCTACTGAATTTGCAGTTACCTTGAAGTCTTTAACTTCAATCTGTCCATTCATGTTAATCTCATCCTTGAACTCTTTCAAGAATGCACCATAGCACATCTTAATTCCCATTGTAGGAGTACTTGCCTTCTTCTGATAATCAGCCTTCTCCGAAGGAACTAAAACAACCATTGAAACACTTGCATAGTCTGTATTTCTGCTATCTACACCAATAAGATTGTTGAAATCTTTTGACTTAGTCATAATATTCTTTCCACCATATGTAGCTGAGATACGCTGAACTGGCAATGCAGCTCCTGACTCATCCTTATTATCATATGCTTTGATGTGGAAGTGTTTTACATAGTTTGTCTTGCCTGTTGGCTTTGTATAATGAACTTTCTTTCCATTGACTGTTGTAACTGTTGAATCATTACATACTGTTACTTCATTCTGAAGTGTACTCTTAATCTTGAATGAGATTGTATAATAACGACCTCTATCAACATTAACTACCTTTGTAGTAGTAACACCCCAAGGGTTAGACTGAACTACTTCACCCTTAGGATTGTAGTTAGCACTCCAACCAGTACTTGTAACGTCTAGTAAGAAGTTAGATGCAGTTGAAGATTTAAACTTAGCACACTCACCGTATGTCTTATACGCATCTAGTGATCCGCCAGCCTTCTGAACTGCTTCTAATGAAGTGTCAACGGCCCATTTCTGACCATCTTTAACAAGAGCTTTTTCCCATTCGCCCTTATCTTCAGCATTGTTTCCATGCACTGAATATGATGCCCAAGCCTTACCTGCTGAAACATCAGTACCCTGTGTCTGAGCACTCACTACTCCAACTGTACCAACGATTAATGTTGCAGTTAAAATAGTAGCTAATAGTTTTTTACCGAACTTTTTCATTTTAAAAATCTCCTTTTTTTATATTATTTCGCTATCTATAAATATAGCAATTTTACTGTTCTTTTTCAATACCAAGATGCTTGTATGCTAGGTCTGTTGCGACCCTTCCGCTCTTAGTTCTCTGGATAAATCCATTCTGAATTAGATATGGTTCATATACATCTTCCAAAGTTCCTGCATCTTCGCCAATAGCCGCTGCTATTGAGTCAATTCCAACTGGGCCCCCGCCAAATTTCATAATGATTGTTTCTAGAATTGTTCTGTCGCCTTTGTCGAGTCCAGATTTATCAACGTCCAATTTATCTAGTGCATCATTTGCTACTTCCTTAGTAATAACTCCGTCATATTTAACTTGTGCAAAATCTCTGACTCTCTTTAGAAGTCTATTTGCAAGTCTTGGTGTTCCACGTGATCTTCTAGCTAGTTCTAATGCACCATCCTCATCAATCTTCACATCAAGTCTAACCGCTGATTTAATGATGATTTCTTTTAGTTCGTCCACCGAGTAAAATTCAAGTTTATCAATAACTCCGAATCTATCTCTTAATGGAGCTGTTAAAAGTCCCGCTCTTGTAGTAGCTCCTATTAAAGTGAATTTTGGAAGGTTTAGTCTTATTGATCTAGCGCCCTGGCCCTTACCAATCATAATATCAATTGAGTAGTCTTCCATAGCTGGATATAAGACTTCTTCCACCTGTCTATTTAGTCTGTGAATCTCATCTACAAACAAAATATCATTCTCTTGAAGGCCATTTAAGATGGCTGCCATCTCTCCTGGCTTCTCAATAGCCGGTCCACTTGTTACTTTAATACTAACCCCCATTTGTAATGCAATTATGTGGGCCAAAGTAGTCTTTCCAAGGCCTGGAGGACCATAAAATAGCACGTGATCTAAAGGTTCACTTCTATTCTTTGCAGCCTCGATATAAACCTTTATTTTCTCCTTTATAGCTTCCTGACCAACATAATCGTCCAAATTTTGAGGTCTAAGCCCTTTTTCAACTACTTTATCTTCAGTAGTCACTTCTGTTTTAATAATTCTCTTATCTGACATAATCAAATTCCTTTAACCAAGCTCAATTAAAGCTTTCTTTAATAAATCTTCTTCGCTCATATCATCTGTCTTTTCAATACGCTTAACAGTTGATAGGGCTTCTGATTTCGAATATCCCAATTCAACCAGCGCATCAACTACATCGTTTGCAAATGTGCTATCTGCAACTGAAGTGTCTCCAACAAAGTCCTCAACACCTTCAATCTCAATCTTATCCTTTAGTTCAAGCACCACTCTTTCAGCTGTCTTAGCACCAATGCCGTTAGCTGTAGCAATAGTTTTTGCATCTCCACTAACAATTGACATCTTTAGCATCTCTGCTGGACACGTTGAAAGAATTGATAATGCTCCTTTTGGTCCAACTTTACTTACCGTCAAAAGAAGTTTAAACAACTCAAGACTCTCTTTATTTAAGAAACCATAAAGTTGCATAGCATCTTCTTTCACATTGAAGTAAGTATGAATTTTAATCTCTTCTCCTTCGCCGATTACGCTTAAGTCATCATTAGTCATGAAGACAGCGATGCCAATTCCATTGTTATCCACAACTACTTTTTCAGTATCAACATATTCAACTATTCCTGATACATATGAAATCATTTCATTCTCCTAATTCAAAATCTTATTACAAAGTGCACTTGTACGCTCATATAGTATTTTAGCTAAAAGTCCAATAATTACTCCTGTCACAATTCCGGCAATCAACAGCACTGGTAAATAGTAAAGTATGCTGTAACTCTCAACCAAAATCATCGCAACTATTATCTGTCCTACATTATGGAAGAATCCGCCAAAAATTGAAACTGTAATGATAGAAAAGTCGAATACTTTTTTCAATATAATCATTACTGTCAAACTTACAAATGCCCCAGCCAATGCAAAAGAAATACTAATTAAGCTTCCAAACAATAATCCAACGATTATTATTCTTACAACACTGACTATAACAGCACTCTCTGCGTCTAACAAAAACAGAGCAAGTACTACCGCTATATTTGCAAGTCCCAACTTTGCGCCAGGAACTCCAAAAGATGGAATAAATGTCTCAATATATGAAGCCAAAATAGCGAATGCACTAAACATTGCAATTACTGAAATCTTCCTTACCATATCACACCTCACTTCGCCACCGCATCCACATTACTGGATTCGTCTGACTCAATAATCACTACTACATTATGAGGTAGACAAATAATCGACTCATCATTTTTTGATATGGTTCCCTTGGACACACATATTTTATTTTCACAGTCTGCATCTGCTACACGAGCTTTTCCGTCTTTTATTATAAGTAAGTTATATCCATTTTTCGTTTCTATAAAATATCTTTGATCTTTATCTAAATCAAAAGTTTTAGTTAATTTTTCATTTACATATACTTTTACATATTTTCCAGCGTCTTCGACGAAGACTCTGACACAAATAAATGAAATAACTGCTATAACGACCAAAATTAAGATAGCAATTATCTCTTTTTTTCGAGTTTTTAGTCTGTTTTTAATATTCATAAATAACCGATTCTCACTCAAATTCTATAATTAGAACGAATGTTTACCATTGCTAATTATACTATATAAAATATGTGAATACAAACTGATTTTAAGGTGTTATAATGGTTAAAAATAAGTGTTTTCGGAGGTTTATATGAAACGCATAATTTGTTTATTTTTGATACTTTCTGTATTGGGTATATGTTGCTCATGTGGTGCCAAAAAGGCTCAAAATAAGCCATATTCTAACCTATTAACTGCATTTGACACTACAGTTTCATACACAATATACGATGATTTTTCGATGAAGGAATTTGATGATATTCGCGCCAAAATACATTCAATTTGCACTAAATGTGACTATAATTTTGACGAATATACTCCGAGCAGTTTTGTTAATAAATTCAATAGAGATAAGTTTGCAAAAGCATATGGAGATGACAAAGATATACTCCAAGAATCTATTAAATATAGTAAATTAACTAATGGTGCTTTCGACATTACTGTTTGCCCTATCGTAAATCTTTGGGGTGTTAACACAAATCATTTTAAGGTTCCAAAAAATGTGCAGATTAACCATTTGCTTCCAGAGGTTGATTACAATCAGATTCACCTAGATAAAAATACTGCTCACCTTACAAAAGGCGGTAAAATAGATTTGGGCGCCATCGCCAAAGGATATGTTGCAGACAAACTTGTAAAAGAGCTAAAAAAGATGAATGTAAAATCTGCTATTATCGATTTAGGCGGAAACATTTATGCAATAGGTTCTAAAGATGGTAAGCCTTTTAGAGTTGGTATAAAAAAACCATTTGCAAATAATGAGATGAGTGCTTTTGTTAAAGCTAAAGACATAGCTGTTGTTACAGCTGGAATTGATCAAAGATATAAAGAACGAGATGGAAAAATTTATCCACACATTATTGATCCAAAGACCGGACGCCCTATTGATAATGATTTAAATTCAGTTACAGTAATTTCTAAAAATGCTACTGCCGCTGATGCATTAAGTACAGGATTTATGGTTATGGGGCTAAAAAAAGGATTGGAGTTAGCAAACAAAACTAAAGATATTGAGGCTGTCTTTATTGATAGAGATAATAAACTTCACTTAACAGATGGGCTCAAGCAAGACGGTAATAATATCACAGTAAAATAAAAAGAATCTCTCGAAAGAGAGATTCTTTTTTAATTAACTTTTTCAATCGTTTTCCTTGGACACTTCTGTGCGCATAGTCCACACTTCTTACATTTGTTCTGATCTATTAAAGCAAGATTATCAATCATCGTTATTGCATCAAAGTTACATGTCTTCTCACAAAGTGAGCACCCAATACATCCAACCTGACATTCATCCATTACTGCTTTACCTCTAAGATGGTTGTTACATTTAACAAAATACTGTGCGTCGAAACGTTCAATAGTAATTAGTTTCTTTGGACAAACTTTTTCACACATTCCACATGCTTTACATTTGTCTCTATCAACCACTGCTACACCATTTTCAATGTGGATAGCATCAAATTCACAAACCTTTACACAACTTCCCATTCCTAGACATCCAAACTCGCAAGCCTTCGCGCCTCCTCCTGGGATAGCTGTCGTATCAGTACATGATTCGTTTCCGAAGTAATTGTATTTATTGTTTGTCTTTTCGCAATCACCGTTGCAATGAACAACAGCAACTTTTTTCACTATGTCTGCTTCTATGCCCATTATCTCGCCGACTTTTTTGGCAACAGGCGCACCACCAACTGGACACTGAGCAACACCCGCTTCTCCATCCACTATAGCTTTGGCGTAGCCGTCACAACCTGGATATCCACAACCACCACAGTTGTTTCCAGGAAGTGCATCACGCACAGCTAACTCTTTTTCATTTACTTCAACTGAGAATACTTTTCCTGCGATTCCAAGAACTATTCCGATTATTAATCCTACCCCTCCAACTACACAAACTGCTAAGAGGATTCCTTGCATTGTACTTAAACCAATCATATAACCCTCCTAAATCAATCCTGTAAAGCCAGAGAATGCAATCGCCATCAAACCTGACGCAATTAAAACTAACGGAGTTCCCTTAAATGCTTTTGGAACATTGTTGTTTTCTGTTCTCTCACGAATACCAGCAAGAATTACTATAGCAATTAGGAATCCGATTGCTGTTCCAAGCGAACAGAACATACTCTCTATAAAACTATACTTTTTATCTATGTTTGAAATTGCAACACCTAGCACTGCACAGTTTGTAGTGATAAGTGGCAAGTAAACACCAAGCGCCTGATACAAAGGTTTAATGAACTTTTTCAAGATCATCTCAACCAACTGAACCAATGCAGCAATAACTAAAATGAAAACAATTGTCTGCAAATATTCGACGTGGAATCTCTCAAGAATTCCATAATAGATTCCATACGTTACTGCAGATGCAATCATAATAACAAAGATTACAGCTGCTCCCATTCCTGCCGCAGTGTTAGTTTTCTTTGAAACACCAATGAAAGGACAAAGACCTAAGAACTGACTTAGCACCACATTATTAACAAGCGCTGCCGCCAAAGCAATTAACAATAAATTACCCATTTAAATCTCCTCCTTTTCATCTTTTTCGCAGTTGTCGTAATCATTTCCACAACCACTACATCCAGCACAACCTTGCTCGCATTTTAACTTGCGAGGCTTCTTTCCATGTTTTGCTCTGATGTAGTTTTGAACTGCAATAATAACAGCTAGAACAAAGAATGCTCCAGGTGCCATTACAAATATGTTTATTCCTTCCCAATGAGGAATGTTAAATCCAAATATAGTTCCTGCGCCAATAATCTCTCTGAACGCACCAAGAATTGTTAGGGCAAATGTAAATCCAATACCCATTCCAATTCCATCCATAAATGATAGTCCTACGCTATTCTTAGATGCATAACTTTCAGCACGACCAAGAATAATACAGTTAACTACAATTAATGGAATATAAATTCCAAGCGCCTTATTTAGTGTTGGCAAATATGCCTGAAGTAAGAACTGAAGTATTGTTACAAAACTTGCCACGACAACAATAAATGCTGGCACCCTTACTTTGTCAGGAATAATCTTTCTAAGTATTGAAATAACAACATTCGAGCACACAAGCACAAACAATGTACTTACTCCCATGCCAAAACCATTCACTGCAGACGTTGTGACCGCTAGTGTTGGACACATTCCAAGTATAAGAACAAATGTTGGGTTTTCTTTTAGTATTCCGTTATAAAGTCTCTCTACATATTTATTCATGGCTATCACCTCCTAAGTGATTTGCACAAATCAAACATGCATCAACTCCATGTGTAACAGCATTAGATGTTATAGTAGCTGAACTAATCGCATCCACTTCTGATTTATCTTCGGCATTCTCTTTCACATATGTAAAAAAATCAACATCTTTACCATAGTATTGTTTTAAGAAATTTTCGTCCTTAGCTTTCATACCAAGACCAGGTGTTTCACTTAGATCTAAGAACGAAATCCCCTTAACACTTCCATTCATATCAACACCAACTGTCATAGTCAAAGAACCATTATAAGCCTCTTCATCAGTAACAGTTATGATATAACCCAAATCTTTATTATCCTTATCTTTTGCTTTTAAGACATCAGTAATTGTGGCCTTAAACTCGTTGTAAGGTTTGTAATCAAGTTCATCTTCTTTTGCCTTAACTTCTTCAGCAATATGCTTATTCATTTTATTCAAATCCACTTTTACTTTCTCAGTAGATTCAACGCCTGGCATTACAGTTTCGTATGCCTCGTTCAGAGTCTTCTTTTCTTGCTCATCTCTTGCACCTTTAGTTAAATTGAAAACTGCACCCAAGCAAAGTCCAGCTACCAAAGTGATTGCAAACAAAATGAAAATATCTTTAATGATTCTACTCATCTATTTGCCCTCCTTTGTCTTTACTATGCCAAAGGCTTTAGGGAATGTGATCTTCTCGATGATTGGAACAAGCAAATTACAAATGATAATTGCAAAAGATACACCCTCTGCAGTTGAGCCAAAGGTTCTTAAAATTGCAGTTAACAGTCCAAGGCAAAGACCGTAAACTAGTTTTCCATTCTTTGTAATAGGCGATGTAGAATAATCTGTCGCCATAAAGAATGCACCAAATACTAATCCGCCTCCGCAGACCTGTTCTAGAATATATGTCATGTCTGTTGTCTGTTTAAACAACATCATAAATATTGCAAATGAAATAATATATGTTAGTGGAATTCTAAGATCAATTATCTTCATCACTAACAAGAAGATAGCACCAATCAAAAGTGCACATATGCTAGTCTCACCTATGGTTCCTGAATGTCTTCCGATGAACATATCAAATAGCGATGTATCTGTGGCACCAGTTGTCTTAATTTGAGTAAGTGGCGTCGCACTACTTACTGCATCCACTCCTTTGACGTCCGCTGGGAAGAACTTATTCATAGGTCCAGCAAAAGATAGAACCAAGAAACATCTAGCTGCAAGAGCCGGATTCATAAAGTTCTGTCCGAGTCCACCAAAGATCATTTTAACGATTACTATAGCAAACGCAGAACCAACCATCGCCATCCAAAGTGGCAATGTCACTGGTAGGTTTAGCGCAAGTATTAAACCTGTTACTATCGCACTTAAATCCCCAACTGTGTTAGGTCTCTTTGTAATCTTATTAAACAAGTATTCTGAAAGCACACAAACTGTTATACAAGCAAGTATCAAAACAATAGTTCTAATTCCATACTTTAATCCAAACATACTTGTGTAATTAAACACACCAAAAATTGTTGTAGGTAATAATGCAATGATTACATACAACATTACATTTTGCGTGGTTATTTTATCTTTTACATGAGGGTTCGACGAAACATTAAACATTATTTCTTCTCCCCCTTTCTACGCTCTGCCACAACCTTTTGCTTCATAGCCTTAATTGACTGAGTTAAATTACGTTTTGCAGGGCATATATAATTACATGTACCACACTCGATACATTCCATACCATAACACTTTACAAACTGTTCCATATCATCTGCATCAGCAAGTTTTGCTAAATTTGCACACACTAACTTTTGTGGACATACTTTCACGCACATACCACAGTTCATACAGTTTGTCTTTGGCGCTTTCTCATAATCATCTTCCATAAATGCAAGCAAAGATGAAGCACCTTT
>CAMZGB010000024.1 GCA_947306285.1 uncultured Lachnospira sp. | reverse complement strand
CTCCAAATACATTTCTTTTGATTCGTTGCTTTGCATAATTACCTCATCCGTTCAATCGTTTTAATGATTATAACACGAGAAAAAAGTGTTGACAATCACAAATAGTTAGTCTATACTAACTGTGAGTTAGGAAAGACTAACTAAAACAAATTTGTGAGGAGACTTCAATGAAAACGTTAAAAGATGTCCCAATTGGGGGCAAAGCAAAAGTAATAAAGTTATACGGTGAAGGCCCTATCAAGAGAAGAATTATGGATATGGGTATTACTAAGGGTGTTCAAATCCGTGTAATAAAGACAGCTCCACTTGGAGATCCAATAGAAATAACAGTTAGAGGATATGAATTATCTCTAAGAAAAGAAGATGCAGAAAAGATTGAAGTGGAATAGGAGAAAGATATGTCAATAAAAATAGCATTGGCTGGTAATCCGAATAGTGGTAAGACAACATTGTTCAATGCGCTTACTGGTGCAAACCAGTATGTTGGAAACTGGCCAGGAGTTACAGTAGAGAAGAAAGAAGGAAAACTAAAGAACAACAAGGATGTGAGTCTTGTGGACTTGCCAGGTATTTATTCGCTTTCACCTTATACACAGGAGGAGGTGGTTGCCAGAAACTTCTTGATTGATGAGAGACCTGATGCAATCCTTAACATTGTAGATGGAACAAACATCGAGAGAAACTTGTATTTGACTACACAACTTCTTGAGTTGGGAATTCCTGTAGTTATTGCAGTTAACATGATGGACGTTGTAAAAAAACGTGGCGACAAAATCAGTGTTGAGGCTCTTTCGAAGAAGTTGGGTTGTAGAGCAGTTGAGATTTCAGCTTTGAAGACTACTGGTATAGAAGAAGTACAAGAGGCTATGATTGCTGCGGCTAAGGAAGATTCTTTCATTCCTAAGCACAGTTTCTCGGGACCGGTGGAACACGCACTTGCTCATATTGAGGAAGCGGTTATCCACGATATGCCAGCAGAAATTCAGAGATGGTACTCAATCAAGATTTTTGAGAGAGATAAAGAAATCATAAAGAAACTCAAGATTGAAAAGTCTGTTTTAAATCACATTGAAAAAGACATAGTGGAGGTTGAGAAAGAGCTCGACGATGACGCAGAAAGCATCATCACAAACGAGCGCTACGAATACATCACCGGAATGATTGGTGAATGCTATAAGAAAAAACGTAAAGAGCGCTTCTCAACATCAGATAAGATAGACAAGATTGTTACAAACAAGATTTTGGCGCTTCCAATCTTTGCGGTAATTATGTTTATCGTTTATTACATTTCGATTTCGACTGTCGGAACGATGGGAACTGATTGGGTGAACGATGTTTTGTTTGGAGAAATAATTCCAAACGCACTCGACAAATGGCTTAACGCTATTCACTGTGCACCTTGGTTGCACTCGCTAGTGGTAGAAGGAATAGTTGGTGGTGTGGGAGCCGTGCTTGGATTCTTGCCACAGATTATGGTGCTATTCATTTTGCTAGCGATCTTAGAAGGTTGTGGATATATGGCCAGAGTTGCATTCATTATGGATAAGATTTTCAGAAAGTTTGGATTGTCTGGAAAATCATTTATCCCAATCCTAATCGGAACTGGTTGTGGCGTTCCTGGAATTATGGCATCGCGTACAATCGAGAATGACAGGGATAGAAAAATCACAATAATGACAACGACATTTATCCCATGTAGTGCGAAGATACCAATTATCGCATTAATCTCAGCTCAGTTGTTTAGCAAGGCTTGGTGGGTTGCACCTAGTGCATACTTCTTAGGAATTGCAGCAATTGTAGTATCGGGAATCATACTTAAGAAGACGAAATTATTTGAGGGTGACCCTTCGCCATTTGTAATGGAACTGCCTGAGTACCATATGCCAACAGTGGGAGCAGTGCTTCGAAGCATGTGGGAGAGATCATGGTCGTTCATCAAAAAGGCTGGAACAATCATCCTACTATCATCAATCATCATTTGGTTCGCTTCGAAGTTTGGTTGGATAAATGGACACTTTGTCTTCGACGAAGAACTAGATTTAACGAAAAGTATACTTGGACATATAGGTGCTACTGTTAAGGTTATCTTCGTACCTCTCGGATTTGGTACTGGAAAAGCTGGAACAGGCGCTACAGTAGCGACAGTTATGGGACTAGTTGCTAAAGAGGAAGTAGTAGGTGTGTTTGGTACACTTCACGAGTCAGTTAAGGAGTTCGGTATAATCGCAGGATATGCATTCCTAGTATTTAACTTGCTCTGTGCACCATGTTTCGCAGCAATGGGAGCAATCAAGCGAGAGATGAACAACTGGAAGTGGTTTGGAATAGCGGTTGGCTATCAGTGCTTGTTCGCATATGTGATTGCACTAATTGTTTACCAGTTTGGAATACTGTTCGCAGGAAGAGCAAATGTTGTAGGATTGGTTGTTGCTGCAGTTTGTACAGTGGGACTTATTTACTTACTATTTAGAAAGAACAAATATGCAAAACAATAAGAAAGGAGCATTGATATGAATGGAATTATAGGAACAGCAATTGTATTAGCGATTGTAGTAGGTATCGTTGCTCTAGTTGTAAGGAGCATGATAAAAGCTAAAAAGGCAGGCAAGTCTTTGCAGTGCGGTTGCGACTGCAGCAAATGCAAAGGATGCCAATAGCCATAAATTAATAATCTATTCTTAAATAATACAAAAAAAGGCAGGGTAAAACCTGTCTTTTTTGTGAAAAAAGTTTGGTGCACTTTTTTGAATGGTATAGCACATTCAAATATGAAGAATTGAAATAAAAACAAAAAGACGATACAATATCTATAACTGGGCGTTTTTAGCCGAATTTTTAGTAAGAAAAGAGGAAAAATGGATATGAAAAAACTAATTAAGAGTATGATTTCAATTGTTTTGTCACTAGCTATGGTGTTCACTGTAATGAACTATACACCAAAGCAGATTAGTGCTGCTAGCAGTGACAATCCAAAATCAGGAGCCACATCTTTTGCAAGAGATAAGGAAACAAAAGTAGGCGCATGGTACTTATACCAAGGAGTTGAAGAGTGGGCGTGGGATGGAATGACCTACACTTCTACAGGTAATGCACTTGGAAACACTACCATGTACATTCAAAACAAAAGAGAAGAAGATTATCAAGATGATTTGGTTTATTCTTTGTATGCAAAACTTAAAAACCATACAAAGGATTTGATTCATACAGTAGAGTACACTGCATCAGTCAATATCAAATCAACTAAAGCTGGTACTATGATTGCTAGATTTAATGATAATGACTACAGATTTAGTGTGAAGTCTGGAACATATACTTACACTTTCAAGTTTGAATACAACAACGAAAAAGGTAATGATGTTCAGTTCTTTATGGGACTTCTAAAAGATGGTACTCAAGTTACAATTAACAGCGTTAATTATTCATCAGACGTTTCTTGGACAAAGGTTCCAAATAACAACGATAGCTTCACTACAGGTAAGTGGAGATTGTTCGCAAACTATGTTGGTTTCGACGCACAGGGCAATGACTCAGGTTATTGGGGCTCTATGGCGTACAATACATCAAACAATGGAGCATCAATTGGCGATACAAAGATGAAGGTTACTGGTGTTTCTGGTTGGCTTGATGCCTATTCATGTATGGGTATCTTGGAAGGATACGCAAGTCTTGCAAAATATACAGCATACACTGGAACTATTAAGCTTAATTCGTCGAAGGCTACTAAGAGCGGAAAGAAACTTCGCGTATTAGTTGATGAGAAAAAATACGAATTTAGTTTAAGTAAAGGGGATAACACTCTTAATATATCAAAGTTTACATTTGCTGGACAAAGCACAGATGTAGTTTTTGAATTTGATCAATTGGAAGTTGGAACTGAGATTACAGTTAGCCAGGTTACATTCTCAAAAGCTGACAACTGGGTTGCTTTGGGCAACAAAGAAGATTCGACACACGCTTATCCTTGGGTTATGAATCAAATGACTGAAGAGGATGAGGAGTATTATAGTAACAGACTTTTCTATTACAAGGCCGGCGGACAAGAGTACGACGACACTTCTTTCAAGGTATCTAACGCTAGTGTTGGAAACAGAACATTAGTGGAAGATGGTACTACTATCAAGTTGAGTGATTACCTACAAGGTCTAACTACAGGTAACACTTACAATGCATCCATTACTATAAACACTACAGGAACTGGCGGAAGTATGTCGGTTGATTATGGTGCGTCATTGCATAAGTCAATGACTTTGTCGAGTGGATCAAAAACTTATACAGCTTCATTTGTAAAGAAGAGCGGAAACAATGATTTAGTACTTAATATTGGTAAACTTGCAAACAATACAGAGTTTACTGTTACAAATATTACTATCACACACGACAGCGACTGGTCTGCAGTACCAAACGATAACTTACTATTTAAATCAGGAGCTTGGTTGTTGTATGCAAATTATCAAGGTGTTGTGGACGGCAAAGACACAGGTCTTTACGGAGCAATGTCATACAAAACTACTGGTTCAACATACAAGGACACAACAGTTAAGTTAGATAGTACTTCAGGATGGATTGGCGCTTATGCGAACACAATGAAACTTGAATACTACCTATATAAGAAGCTAACTAAGTGTGATACATACACATTTACTATTAAGGTAAATTCTTCGAAGGCTACTGGCAAGGACGACAAAGGAAATGCCAAGAAACTTCGCGTAAATATTGGTGGAGTGGAGAAGGATTATACTTTGACAGCTGGCGACAATACACTTACATTTGCAGGCTTTACATACTACAGTGGTAAAAACGACGACATTGTCTTCGCACTAGATCAACTAGAAGCTGGAACACAGTTTAAAGTAACAGACATTTCATATAAGAAGACAAATACAGAAACTCAGGTTGAAGTACATAACGACGATGTTTTCATTGACCCATGGTACGTTCGCGAGGGCGACGAAGATTGGGGATGGGCTGACATCGCATATAAAAAGACGGGATCAGGCCTTGGCGACACTACTTTCTACATTGATAACCAGGGAAATAGTGACGAGACTTACGCTGATTATCGCGATGATAGAATTTTCTCACTTCAGACAAGACTTAAAAACTACGCTCCAATGAACGCATTGGAAAATGGCGTTGATTACACAATGTCAGTTACAGTCGAGACAAACAAAGCTGGTAAGATTATGGTTGATACACCATACAGCCAGACTTTGGCAACTTTGACAAAGGGAACAAATGTAATCACTCGCAAATTTACACATAACAGTGCACTTTATCAGGCACTTTGCTTCGGCGTGGGCGTAATGCCTAATGGCACGCAGATTAAATTTACAAAGATTACATTCACTAAGGACAGCACAAGCACTTGGACTCCAGTACCAAATGCAGAAGAAGGTTTTACTGCTGGTCCTTGGGAATTGTATGCAAGCTATATTGGAATGGTTAACGGCAAAGACTCAGGTTACTGGGGCCAAATGCAGTACAAAACTAGCGGAACTGGCATTGCCGACACTACCGTAAAAGTAATTTCAAATTCAGGATGGCTAGATGCATATTCTGTATTTATGAAATTGAATGGATACAATAGCAAACTTAATAAAAACGATACATACAAGGGAACTATCGTAGTTAATTCGTCGAAGGCAACAGGCAAGGATGACGACGGAAAAGCTAAGAAATTAAGAATAATAGTGGACGGCACAAAATATGACTACACACTTTCAGCTGGAGACAACACTATTACAATTCCAAACTTTAAGTACACTGGAAATTCAGATATATTATTTGAACTAGACCAACTTGAAGCAAACACAGAATTTAAAGTAAAGAGCATTAATTTTGCAAAACAAAACTCTGAGACTCAGGTAA
Organism: uncultured Lachnospira sp.; assembly: GCA_947306285.1. Classification (GTDB taxonomy): domain Bacteria; phylum Bacillota; class Clostridia; order Lachnospirales; family Lachnospiraceae; genus Eubacterium_G. Next base: position 5,362 of record CAMZGB010000024.1, on the reverse strand, counting down.
AACCTGATGTTGAAACAAAGGTTACTCCTTGGGTATTGACTGCAGGAGATTGGGCATATAACGGACTTGCTTACACAAACTCTGGTTCTAATATTGGAGATACTACTTTCTACATTTCAAATAGTCGTGATGATGACTGGGAAGATGTAGAGTATTCACTATGTGCAAAAATATTAAACAAGTTTAAAAACTTAAATACTCAGGGCAACTATAAGATGAATTTGAATATTACTTCGAATAAGGCCGGAACAGCAGTGCTATTAATTGACGAAGACCTTATCGATTTAAACATTCAATCTGGCACAAAGACTTACACAATTAATTTTAAATACAAAGGCATTACAGAGGACTTTGTAATGTTCTTAGGCTTGTTGAAGGATTCAACAGTATTTACTGTAAATAGTTTGTCTATTACAGATGTGGATTCTGCTTCTGGCTATACAGATCTTAAGAACGAGACTGCAACTACAGTAGACCCATGGATATTGCAGGCTACATATCTTGGAATGGTTAACGGTAAAGATTCAGGTATGTGGGGATCAATGGCATACAAGAAGAATGCTTCCACATCGAACCTAGGCGACACTACAGTTAAGGTTAAGAGTGTATCTGGTTGGCTTGAAGCATACAGTGTATTTATGAAATTAAAGAACTACACTAGCAAGCTTACAGAAAAGGATACATACAAAGTAACAATTAAACTTAATTCTTCAAAAGCAACTGTCGGAACAAATAAACTAAGAATTATTATGGATTGGAAGAAGTATGATTATTCTTTGACGGCAGGAGATAACACAATTACAATTAACGACTTTAAATATGTAGCGTCAGACCCAGAGAAGGGCTCAGATGATATGCTATTTGAACTAGATCAACTTCAAGCAGATACAGAATTTACTGTTAAGAGTATTACATTTACAAAGACAAATCAGGATACTCAATTGCAGCGTGATAAAGAGACTACAGTTGGCCCATGGACACTTTACGAAGGAATTAAAGAGTGGGCTTGGGATGCTATGTCATATTATTCAACAGGTAGTGCTCTTGGAGATACTACAATGTATATCCATAATGACCGCGAAAGTGATTACCAGGAAGACTTATATTATTCACTTTATGCAAAACTAAAGAATTCTACAAAGAGCCTTGAAGATGGTTATAGATATACTTTGAAATTCACTCTTACATCTAACAAAGCAGGAACTGTTAGATTAAAGATTAATGGTGAAATATATGATGTTGCCATTAAGAGTGGTACAAACACATATAGTCAAGAATTCAAATACAACGATTTAACAGGAACAGATGTTAAGGATCCTGATGATCTATTCTTCTACATGGGAATGTTGAAAGATAACACAGAGATTAAAATTTCATCTGTTACATATGAAAAGAAGAATGCTGACTACATTATTCCTCCAAGAGGAGAGGAAAAGGTAGTTGGATGTTGGACAGTATACTGTGGAATTAAAGAGTGGGCTTGGGATTCCCTAGCTTACAAAACAACAGGAAATGGCATTGCAGATACTAAGTTCTACATTGAAAACGACAGAGATAAAGACTACCAGGATGATTTAGTATATTCACTTTATGCTATGCTTCCAAACAAGTTGAGTTCTCTTAAGACACAGACTAACTACAAGATGTCTGTCAACATTACTTCAGACAAGGATGCTTCAGTTACATTTAAACTGGATGCAAAACTATATAAGATTAACATTAAGGCAGGAACAAATACTTATACTCAAGAGTTTAAGAATACTGGAGAAAACAAAGACTTCGTTATGTTCTTAGGCTTGGTTAAGAATGCAACTAAGATGCATGTAAACAGTTTATCATTCACAGATATGGACGCAGCAGCAGGCTGGATTGATGTGCCTGATAATACAGACACAGTAGTGGGACCATATAAGATGCATGCTATATATTTGGGAATGGTTAACGGCAAAGACTCAGGCATGTGGGGCAAACTTGCATACAAGAAGACTGCCGACACATCAAATGTTTCAGACACTTCATTCTTAATCAAATCAGTATCAGGATGGCTTGAGGCATACAGTTCATTTGCTACATTGACTGATTACAATAAAAACTTAGTAGAAAATGATACCTACAATATTGCAATTAGTGTGAATTCGTCGAAGGCAACTACTAAAGACGATAAAGGAAATGCTAAGAAGCTTCGTGTAATTGTAGATGGCAAGAAGTACGACTTTTCACTTACTGCAGGAAACAACACACTTAATATCAATGGACTTAAATTCACAGGCGAAAGTACAGACATTCTATTTGAGTTTGATCAACTAGAAGCTGGTACTGAGTTTAAGGTAAACAGTGTTACATCGACAAAGACAAACCCTGATACTCAGCTTAAGCCAGATACAGAGACTAGAGTAGGACCATGGAGACTTTACAGTGGACCAAAGGAATGGGCATGGGATTACCTATCATATACTAGAGAAAACTACACAATGTCTGGTACAACAATGTACATTGCAAACAACAGAGATAAAGATTACCAAGACGACTTGGTATATTCTATATACGCTAGACTTCCAGACTACCTAAGTGAACTAGAAGATAGTTATAGATATAAAACAACAGTTAAGATTACTTCAAACAAGGCTGGAACTGTCAGAATGAAGATTAATGATCAACTCTTTGATTTAGCAGTCAAAGCCGGTACATATTCATATACTGTTGAGTTTAAATATAATGAACTAGATTTAGATAAAGTACCAGCGGGAGACGACGTATACTTCTATTTGGGAGTAATGCCAGATGGTACTGTTATGAAGATAACAGCAGTCGACTTCGAAAATGCTAACGATTATATAATCCTTCCTCGTGATGAAGCGACAAAGGTTGGATGTTGGACACTTTACGAGGGAATTAAAGAGTGGGCTTGGAACAGTTTGGCATATAAGACTACAGGAAACGGAATCTCAGATACTGAGTTCTATATTGAAAATGATAGAAAAGAAGAGTATTCCGACGATCTGGTTTACTCACTATATGCAAAACTACCAAACAAGTTATCAACACTTGATACTCAGACAAACTATAAGATGAGTATTAATATTACTTCGGATAAGGATGCGAAGATTACATTTAAGCTTGATGCGAAATTATACAAGATCAACATCAAGAAGGGTACAAATACATATACTCAAGGATTCAAGTATACTGGCGAAGACAAAGACTTTGTAATGTTCTTGGGTGAAGTTGGAAATGCAACTACATTCCATGTAAATAGTTTGTCATTTACAGATACAGATGCAGCAGCAGGTTGGACTAATGTGCCAGACGACAAAGACACAGCAGTATCACCTTGGACTATGCATGCTGTATATCTTGGAATGGTTAACGGCAAAGATTCAGGTATGTGGGGCAAGATGGCATACAAGAAGACTGCTTCCACATCTAATGTTGGAGATACTACAATGCTTATTAAGTCATCATCAGGATGGCTTGAGGCATACAGCGTTATTGCTTCATTAAAGGATTACAACAAGGCATTGGTTGAGAATGATACATACTCATTCACATTCAATGTTAATTCGTCGAAGGCCACAGGCAAAGACGATGATGGAAACGCTAAGAAACTTCGCATAATTATGGATGGTAAGATGTATGACTTTAGCTTAACAGCTGGAAACAATACTCTTACAGTTAACGGATTAAGATTTACAGGCGAGAGTAGAGATATTCTATTCGAGTTTGATCAATTAGAAGCAGGAACTGAGTTTAAGGTAAACAGCATTACTTATAAGAAGACAAATGCAGAAACTCAGCTAACTCCTGATACAAACACTAAGGTTGGCCCATGGACACTTTACAGTGGACCAAAGGAATGGGCTTGGGATTACCTATCATATACAAAGACTGACGACACACTTGGCGGAACTACAATGTATATTACAAATAATAGAGATAAGGATTACCAAGACGATTTGGTATATTCTTTGAATGCTAGATTGGCAGGACGTTTGGCTTCATTAGAGGATTCTTATAGATACACAGCATCATTTACAATCAGATCAACTAAGGCGGGAACTATAAGAGTTAAGATGAATGACAATGTTTATGATATTGCCATTAAGGCAGGAACTCATACTTATACACAAGAGTTTAAGTACAACAAGCTAAGTCTTGAGGATTTACCAGAATCAAACGACGTAGTATTCTATATGGGTATTATGCCAGATAATACAGTTATAAATATTACAGACGTTTCATTCGAGAAATCAAATGACTACACTATTCTTCCAAGAGATAAAGAGACAGATCTTGGTGCATTTAAGGCATACTGTGGAGTCAAAGAATGGGCTTGGGATAGTTTGGCTTACAAGGCAACAGGAAATGATGTAGAAGATATTGAGTTCTATATTGAAAATGATAGAGAAGAAGACTATCAATCAGATTTAGTATACTCACTATGGATTAAACTAGAAAACCAGTTAGCTAGTCTCGATAGAAATACTAACTACAGAATGAATCTCAACATTACATCAAGCAAGGCTGGTAAAGTATTATTGAGCTATGATAGTAAGAACAACTATATTGATTTGAAAGAAGGAACAAATACTTATTCAGTTGACTTTACTTATAACAAGATTCAAGAAGATCTTACATTCTATCTTGGTTTAATCAAGAATGGAACATTCCTAAAGGTTAACGGCGTTTCATTTACAAACAAAGATGTTGAGGATGGATGGAAGAGAATAGCCAACGGCAAAGAAGCAAAATCTGGTCCTTGGATTCTATACAATATGTATTCTGACGATCCAAAAGAAGGCAAATATGGACAGATGATGTACAAGAAGACTAGCAACGACATTGACGGAACACAGATGTGGGTTAAGAGCGTTTCTGGTTGGTTCGACGCTTATGCAACTACGGCTACTCTAAAAGAATACACAACAGACCGCTTAGAATACGGTAAAAAGTACTATGCTACTATTGAAGTAGAATCGAATAAAGCAGCACCTTCGGCGGGTGCGATGAGAGTTATCATCGATAATAATAAATTTGACCTACATATTAAGAAGGGAACAGATTCATACAATACAAATACATTTGTAAACAAGTTCACTTCAAGTGATATTGTCTTTGTACTAGACTACTTGGTTAAGGGAACAATCTTTACAATCAAGAGTATTAGATTTACAAAGGTTAATGACGATGGTACTCAAGAGACAGAGACTACAAAGGTACCAACTACAACAAAGGCGCCAACAACTACAACAAAAGCACCAACAACTACAACAAAGGCACCTACACCTACAACGACAAAGGCGCCAACAACTACAACAAAAGCGCCAACAACTACAACAAAGGCACCTACAACTACAACAAAGGC
>CAMZGB010000023.1 GCA_947306285.1 uncultured Lachnospira sp. | reverse complement strand
GTATTAAGTTTTTCATACTCAACCTAGGGGTGAAATTCCCCTAGGTCCCCCGAAAATAATGCCCCACCAAATGGTGGGGCTTTTTTTATATCTTCTGGGATTCTAACCAAGAATATTCTTCATCTGATAAGTGGTCTTTGAATTCTTTTATTAAGTTCTTGTGATATTCCTTCAGATAGTTTAGTTCTTCTTCATTTAATTGATCTGTATTGATTAGTTCTTTTTCATACGGAACTAATGTAAAGTTTTCAAACCTTAGTTTTCCATCTTCATCTTTCACACTTCTAATAATATTCTCAATCCTTAATCCAAACTCGCCCTCCAAATATATACCCGGCTCGTTCGAAAAAGTCATATTCTCATAAACCTTAGTTTTCTCGCTAAACACACGTCTAGGATGCTCGTGTACATTCAAAAAATGTCCTAGTCCATGACCTGTTCCATGTTTGTAATCCAGTCCCTTTTCTTTCACATATTTTCTCGCAATTTGATCTAGCACATCTCCAGTTGTTCCTTCCTCAATCTTTGCTAAAGCAACATCAATGTGACCCTTCAAAACTGCAGTATACATCTCTTTCATCTTGTCAGTAACAGGACCAAGCGCAATTGTTCTAGTAGTATCAGTAGTTCCACGTAAGTATTGCCCACCCGTGTCGACCATAATCAAACCTTCCGGCTTCAAAGTCTTATTAGTTTCCGGTTTAACATGATAGTGAATATCAGCTGCACTCTCATTGTATGCAGGAATAGTCTCGAAACTTGGCATAAAGTAATCACTAACACCATTTCTCAACTCTTCAATCTTTTTCTTAACATCAATTTCTGTCAAAGAACTACTCTTCACTTCATTTTTAATCCAATAAATAAACTTCGTCAAAAGCAAGCCATCGTCGAAGAACACATCCTTCATATTCTGAATCTGAACATTGTTCTTTATCTTCATCAAGTCAGATATCAATGTCTTGTCTTCTTCAATATTTATCTCTCGCTCTTCTAACTCTTTTTGAACAACTTCTACTCCCAAATCATCCAAATATGAAGCAACCTCGTTTGAAATCTCTTGGTTTACATAAAAACGAACCTCATCCGCAGTCATTTCCAACTCGCAAACAAAAACAGGAGAAAACTTTTTCACATCATCCGCAAATTCTTCTCCCGCTCCACTTCCACGAAGATTCAATAACCAGCATACTTCCTCTGGCACAATAGTTTTTAAATCGCCAGTCATCTGCTCACGCACACGTGCAATTTTGCTAGCCGCATCTTCTCCTTCATATTTTGTATCGTAAATAAAAATCTCGCTCATTGTTCCTCGCCACTTCTATAAACTATTTCAACTTTGTCGCCAAACTGCTCTAAGTATTCCAAACTTGCTTCCCTATACTTCGTCAAAGTCTCCGGCAGAAAATTCTTTTGCATAATCTTTGACTTCATATATTTATCCACAAACAAACTTCCATCTTCATAGTCTGCAATCATTAAATCAGGCTCGCGATCCACAAATATAATCCCATCAGCCTTTTCTAAATATACATCTGGAACCTTTGTCTTAACGCCAATACCCGTTATCGCTTTGAACACTGGATTAGCACTCTCAAAGCGTTTAAGGTTTGCTGACGCGTACACATTAATCCCAGCATTTAAAATAATATCTATATCGTTATAAATAAACGTATCGTATTTTTTCTCTTTGTTACCGTGTTTCTTTCGAAGTCGTCTTGAGTCTTTATTCCTACTAACCATTCCAAGCTCGTCGAAAATCACAGCATCTGGGCTTTCAGTTAAAATTCCATTAACTGAGTACTTAGAAAAGTCGCCAATTGCCACATCGTAATCTTTTAGGAGCTTTGTCATATCCCTATGGGCAGAATTAAGAAAACCCACCATTAAGTTGTCTTCGTTTTCGCAGGCTGTAGCCACCATGCGATAACTCTTTCCAGCACCCGGTGTATAGCTAGTAAAAATATAAAGTTTTCCTCTCTTTGTTCCTTCGCTCATAGTTATTTGTATTTCTTTATCTCTTTCTCCAAAACTTTCTTGTAAGCCTCAACTACATTTTCTGGACCCACAATCTTTACGCCATCATTAAGTCCCATAATCCAACCAAAGAATTGATCACTCAAGTTCACATCCACATGGACTCTAAATTTGTCGCCCTTGTTTATAACCATTATATCTTTACCAAATCTATCGAGAACAACTCCGATAAAGCTATTGTCAAATTCCAACTCCACATTCTCAGGCTCTCCCGTAAACATTCCGAATGTCTCTTTTGCATAGGATGCCATATCGAAGTCATCGAACTCCAACTTTCCGTCTCTGTGCTTGCCCGTACTATTGATGTGACGGATTTTATCCACGCGATAATGCTTTATAGTTTCACTTTCCCCGTCGAAAGCAACCATATAGTAATTCTCATCATCCCACATCAAAGCCCACGGACTAATCTTAGTTTTGTGTCCGTTTTCGCGAATTACCATCTCTTTGTCCATATTCCATTCAAAGTAGTCGAACTCAATTTGGCTGTCCTCATTTATTGCATAATTTATATCATCAATATTATAGTAGACGCTCTCGTAATCAGTTTTAACACGATTAGCAACGTAAACCTGTCGATGGAGTTCTTTCGCCTGATGTTTCGAAGCCTCACTCTCAATCTTCTTAATCAACTCGTTTGAACGCTTCTCGCTTATAAACTTTGAAGCCTGCACCGCATCCACTAACAGCTTTAGTTCTGGCAACTCAAAGTTTCTATCCAAAAGATAGTATCTATATTTTCCACCTACTTTGTCGCCGGAGATCTCATAACCATAGTCTTGCAAATTCTCGATATCTTTGTATACAGACTTTCTCTCCGCCTGAATGCCCATAGCATCCAGTTTCTCAATTATTTCTGGCATAGTAATTCCGTGCTCGTCATCCGTGTTTTCACGAAGGATGTCTAGCACTGCCATTGTTTTTAATTTTTGTTTTTCCGAACGTGCCATAAAAACCTCTCCACATTATTATACCAGACTCTAAAGTGAGTCTGGTATATTTTTATCTTTTATTAAACTATTTTCTATCATCAATGCTAACATATTCATTGTATGGGCAAACGCTCACATACGCAGGTCTCATAATCTTGTCTGCCGCAATCAACTCTTCCACTCTATGAGCACTCCATCCAACTATTCTTGCAATTGCAAACATTGGTGTATAAAGTTCCTCTGGAATATCAAGCATGCTATAAAGTAGTCCGCTGAAGAAATCTACATTGGCGCTTACACCTTTATAAATCTTCCTCTCCTCAGCAATAACTTCTGGAGCCAACTGCTCAATCATACTATAAAGTTCAAAGTCCTCTTCTCTGCCCTTCTCGATAGCTAACTTCTTAACTTCCGCCTTGAAGATTTCAGCTCTTGGATCAGATACTGAGTAAATTGCATGGCCCATTCCATATATAAGACCTTTCTGATCGAAAGTTTCCTTATTTAGAATCTTTCTCAAGTAATCTTTTACTTGCTCTGGATCTTTCACATCACCGCAGTTCTTTTTAACATCCTTAAACATCTGAACTACTTTGATATTTGCTCCACCGTGCTTAGGTCCCTTCAACGAAGACAACGCTGCCGCGATAGTTGAATAAGTATCCGAACCAGATGATGTAACAACACGAGTTGTAAATGTTGAGTTGTTTCCACCACCATGTTCCATATGCAAAATGAAAAGCAAATCCAAAACCTTCGCCTCAAGCTTCGTGTAATGCATATTTGGACGAAGCATTCTTAAGAAGTTCTCACTAGTCGACAACTTTGGACTAGGTCTGTGAATATACAAACTCTTATTTCTCTTATAATGGTTGAATGCGTGATATCCGTAAACTGCAAGCATTGGAAGTGTAGCAATAAGCTCAATACACTGTCTCAAAACGTTTTCTACAGATGTATCAGACATTTCTTTATCATATGACGCCAATGTCAAAACTGAACGAGTAACTGAGTTCATTACATCCTTACTAGGCGCTTTCAAAATGACGTCACGCACAAAGTTAGTTGGAAGGCGTCTTGAACTTGCAAGCACACCCTCGAACTCTTTTAATTGTTCGCAATTTGGAAGTTCGCCGAAAAGAAGTAAGTATGCAATTTCTTCAAAACCGAATCTGCCAGATTCTTTTAAACCTGCCGCTAAATCCTTTACGTTATAGCCTCTGAAGTACAATTTACCAGCACATGGCACCATCTTGCCATCTACTTCTTCAGTGGACTCAACACGAGAGATGTTTGTGATACCAGTCACAACACCTTTACCATTAACATCGCGAAGACCGCGCTTAACACCAAATTGTGCAAACAAATCTTTATCAACCTGATCATTATTATTCACAAGCCCGGCATATTTTTCAATTGTTTTTAACTCTTCTTTTCTTAAACTCATTTTACTTCCTCCTTGTCGCCCGCAGGCGACAAAGACGCCCGCTTAATATATGAAGTTTATAGCATCTGGGATAACCCTAAATGATATATAACTCTGTCCTTTTTCTTTTTCACCATCCAAAGACCAATCAACATCCGAGTCGATAGTAATCTTTGCCTGGTCAATCTGGATAAGAGTAATCTTTCCAGTAAATCTCTGTTTAGCAACCTTTCCAACTAGTTTTCCTAGATCAATCGGATTCTTTGGATACTCGATAAGCATCAACTCAAACAATCCGTCGTTGAACTCTACCATGTCCTTATCTAGTTTCATCACTCCGCCCACTTTTGTAGCGTTGTTGATAGCTGCAAAGATATAGTTTCCTTCAATTACTTGGTCTTCCAACTCAACTTTCATTCTTAGTTTTCTAACGTGGAATATTTCCTTTGACGCAGACAATATATATGCTGCGTGACCAAGTTTATTCTTTAGCTTTTGAGATGTGGCATATGAAGTTTTTGTAAAAATACCACATGAAGCTGTGTATGCAAAAGCACGACCGTTGAATTCGCCCATATCTAGCTTTCTAGGCTTATGGCTAACGATAAATTCAGCTGCTGCTTTAGGTTTTGTCTCAAGTCCTAGGCTATTTGCAAAATCATTTGTAGAACCTGCAGGAATGTATCCGATAGGTGTACGAACCTCACCTTCCATCATTCCTTCAAATACCTCATTAAGAGTGCCATCGCCACCCATACATACAATTAGATCTACTTCGTTTCCGTAGTCTCTTGCAATCTCTGTGGCATCTGCTCTCTTTTTAGTGAATTTCTTTCCAACTTTATAGCCCGCATCTTCAAACACTTTCACTGCGTCGTCAATAAAGTTAGGATTCTTTTTTAAGCCCGCTCTAGGATTGATAATAAATAATAGTTTTTTCATAGCTTTTCCTTCTTCGTCAAACTAGTATTTAAATACAAAAGACAATACCTTTATAGTACTGTCTTTTTAGTCACTGAAAATATTTTACCATTTTTGGCCAATTTTATCAAATAATTGGTTTACATAACTACCTAATCTGTCCTGTTCCATAAACCTTATACTTGAATGATTGTAGCTCTGGAAGGCCGATTGGTCCACGTGCATGAAGCTTCTGCGTCGAAATACCAATCTCTGCGCCAAAGCCAAACTCACCACCATCTGTGAATCTAGTACTAGCATTCACATAAACTGCTGCTGAGTCCACTCTGTCCATAAATTCATTCGCTCTATCTTCACTTTCGGTCACGATACATTCGCTATGACCTGAACTGTATTTATAAATATGCTCAATTGCTTCCTCCAAAGTATCCACAATCTTTACACTCATCTTGTAATCCAAGTATTCTGTAGCCCAGTCTTCATCTGTTGCCTCTTCTATCTCGAAACCATCCGATGCCTTCGAATCTTTCAAAATATCAATAGCTTCTTTGTCACCTACCAATTCCACTTCTTTCTCATCAAGTTTTTCCTTAATCTTAACCAAAGCTTCCTTGGCCACATCCTTGTGAATCAATAAACTCTCAGCTGCATTACAAACAGATGGTCGATTTGTCTTTGCATTAAATACAATCTCAACCGCCATATCAATATCTGCATCTCTGTCCACATATACGTGACAGTTTCCAACTCCAGTTTCAATAACTGGAACTGTCGCATTCTTAACTACAGCCTGAATAAGACCAGCACCACCACGTGGAATCAAAACATCCACATATCCATTCAAAGTCATAAGCGCAGTTGAACTCTCACGAGTAGTGTTTTCAACTAACTGAATCACATCCTCGTTCATGCCAGTCTCTTTAACTGCCTGTCTCATAACCTGTGCAATCTTTGTATTTGAGTTAATGGCTTCTTTTCCGCCACGAAGAATTACTGCGTTACCAGACTTAAGAGCTAGAGCCGCCGCATCCGAAGTAACATTAGGTCTAGCCTCGAAAATCACGCCGATAACACCAAGTGGTGTCGAAACCTTCTGAATCTTCAAACCATTTGGGCGCTCGAATGAATTGAGTACACGTCCAACAGGATCAGGAAGTGAAACCACATCCAAAACACCCTGCGCCATTCCCTCTATTCTCTCGCGGTCCAATTTAAGTCTATCGAGAAGTGACTTACTCATGCCATTATCAATTCCATTTTGAATGTCTTTAGCATTTGCCTCAATAATCTCATCTGCATTCATCACTAAAGCATCCGCAATTGACTTTAGTGCAGCATTTTTTTCAACAGTGCTAGCCACCATCAATTCTTTTTCTGCTTCTTTTGCTCTAATTCCTAATTCTTCTAACATAATTTCATCCTTCTTTATATTATTATGGGCACCAACTTCTTGATGCCCAACTAATTACTTTGTACTTTTAAATAATGTTCCTACTTGTTTTCCTTCAAGTATCTTGTATAAGTTTTCTGGCTTATCTCCGCTACAAACATATGTATCTATACCAGCTTCTGTGGCAATCTGCGCAGCCTCTAACTTGGTAATCATTCCACCAGTTCCAAACTTTGAACCTCTTCCACCAGCCACTTCAAAGAGCGATTCTGTGATTGTATCAACCACTGGTATAATCTTCGCATCGGAATCCTCATTTGGATCTTTATCATATAGGCCATCCGTATCTGTGAGAATCATAAGAGCATCTGCTCCCACAAGTTTTGCCACTATTGCCGACAATGTATCGTTGTCGCCGAAGACAATCTCTTCTATAGCAATAGCATCATTCTCATTAATAACAGGAACAACACCGTACTCAAACAATTTCTCAAATGTATTAATCAGATTTGTTCTAGTCTCCTCGGCTTCCACATTTCTCTTTGTAACAAGAACCTGTCCAACCGAGTGTCCATACTCGCTAAACATCTTGTCATACATAAACATTAGCTCGCACTGACCGATAGTCGACAAAGCCTGTTTGCTAGTAGTATCCTTTGGACGTTTCTCCATTCCAATTTTACCAGCGCCCACGCCAATAGAACCAGAGGATACCAGCGCCACCTCAATACCAGAATTAACGATATCAGAAAGCACTGCCACTAGTTTCTTCATCTGACGAATATTCGTTTTTCCCGTTTCGTGCGTCAAAGTAGATGTTCCTACCTTCACCACGATACGCTTAAAATCTTTATTGCTCATATTAGTACATATAATACACATTTACGTGCAATTTTTCAACAATTATCTGTCTTCTCTGAAATAAGACAAACCTAGACTTGCCGGAGCCTGGTTATCCTTCTTCTGCTTAATACTTGTAACAATAAGAACGATAATAGTTACAACATATGGAAGCATCATAGTAAGATCCGTATTTACCTTGATGCCCGTAATCTTTGGGAAGTAGTTATATGCCCAATAACAAATACCAAATAGGTATGCTCCCCAAATCGCATTAATTGGTTTCCATCTAATGAAGATAACCAACGCCACTGATAGCCATGCGACAGCCTCTATAGCGTTACCATCGGCGGTAGCCCATGTTCCATCGTTGAAGTCCAATACATAATACAATCCACCAAGGGCTGTAATACCTGATCCGATACAAGTTGCCAAATATTTATACTTTGTAACATTGATACCAGCCGCATCAGCTGTACCTGGGTTTTCGCCCACGGCTCTTAGATTCAAACCAGTTCTTGTTCTATTCAAAAACCATGTGGCAATAATCGCAATGATTATTGCAAGATATACCATAAAACCATATGAGAAGAACAAATCTCCGATAGGTCCAAGGTGAATTGGTATTCTCTTACTAAAGACTTTGTTTGCAAAATCAACTTTTGTTACAACTCCGCCCTTTGGAAGAGCATACTGTGCCACAAACTTACTTAAGCCTACGCCGAAGATTGTCAAAGTCAAACCTACTACATTCTGATTAACTCTAAGTGTAGTAGTTAGGAATGAAAAGATAAGTCCTCCAACCATTCCCATAATAAACGCCGATGTAAGTCCTATCAAAATACATACAAATGCGTTTGGTTTGTCTACATGTGTCTCGTAAATACATGTGGCGGCAAAGCCGAATGCTCCACCCATACACATGATACCTGGTGTACCCAAGTTAAGGTTACCAGCTTTTTCTGTGATCGTCTCACCTACAGCACCAAAGAGAATAACTGTGCCAAAGCAAACAGACATCACAACCCATCCAACTATCATTGCCATAATTATTTCTCCTTTCTGCTGTGTCTGAATGAAAGTCTATAATTGATAAAGAACTCACATCCAATGACAAAGAATAACACAAAACCTACTACTATCGCCGATGCAGACTCGTTAAAACCTACCAATGAGTAAGCATCAGAAATAGCTTTTGTACCTTGTTGTAAAAAGATTATGAATGCAGAAATTACAATCATAACTAGCGTGTTAAACTTACCAAGCCACGCTACAATAATCGCGGTAAATCCAAATCCTCCCGCCGTGCCTCTCGAAATTGATTGGTCTTCGCCGGCCACGGTTAGAAAACCTGCCACGCCACAAATAGCACCAGAGATTATCATAGTTCTAATAATAGTCTTCTTAACACTAATTCCAGCATACTTTGCAGTATTAATAGATTCACCAACTACTGCAATCTCATAACCTTGCTTTGTATGTTTTAGATAAATATACATTGCAATTGTAATTGCCAAGACGATAATAATAACCGTCCAGTTTATACTCTCTCCCATCTTTGGAAGCCAACCCTTACCAGTGTCAGCATTCAAAGTTCCAATTGAAGCTTTTTCGCCCTTGTTTTGGTTAACGAAAAAGTCCACAAAACTCATAGCTACGTAGTTCATCATCAAAGTAAACAGAGTTTCATTTACACCCCATTTAGCCTTGAAGATAGCCGGTAAGAATCCCCACAAACCTCCGGCCAATATAGCCGAAATAGCCATAAGTGGAATAAGTAGTTTGTTTGGAAGTCCGTTTGCGTAAACCATAACCATTGCTGTGGCTAAAGCTCCCGCTAGTACTTGTCCTTCGGCGCCGATGTTCCAAAATTGCATCTTAAATGCTGGTGCCAAAGCAACCGCAATCAATAGCAATTTACAAATCAAAACTATTGAAGCTGAAGTACAAACAATATTTCCAAACGATCCTTCCACCATTAGTTGCAAAGTCTCAATAGGGGTTAAGCCTGTGATTGAATAAACAAACACATCAACTATTCCAAGTGCCAAGATAATAGCAATTGCTCTGTAAAGCCACGCTTGCCACATTGGAAGTCTATCCCTCTTTACTACACGAACAAATGGTTCTTTAACATGAACATTAGCCATTGATCTCACCTCCATTTTCCTGAAGGTCAGTCTTACTGCCAACATTTTCTTGAAGATTTGTCATAAGCAAACCAACTTCCTCTTTCGTTGTTGTTCTAGCATCTAAAAGGCCATTTACTTTTCCGTCGCAAAGAACAAGAATCTTGTCAGATAGCGCAAGCAAAACATCTAAGTCTTCGCCCACGTAAACTACTGCCACACCTTCTTCTTTTTGAGTGTTAAGTAAGTTGTAAATGGTATAAGATGTATGAATATCTAGTCCTCTAACAGCATACGCCGTCAAAAGAACTGATGGGGCATTTGCAATTTCACGACCCACTAAAACTTTTTGAACATTACCACCTGATAACTTTCGAACAGGTGTATTAATACCAGGTGTCATAACATCTAGTTCTTTTTTTATTCTATGAGACAAATGTCTCGGTTTTTTTCTTTGAAGGAAAGGTGTATTACCTTCCGTATAACTTCTGAGCATCATATTGCCAGGCATGCCCATAGAACCAACTAATCCCATACCTAATCTATCTTCCGGTACAAATGATAGTTCTACACCGCACTCCCTAATCTTTTTAGGACTCTTTCCTATTAATTGCTCAACTTCATTATCATTTGGAGTAAAAATCACACTACTATTTTCTTCAGTTTTAACTAGTCCTGCTATAGACTCTAGAAGTTCTTTCTGTCCGCAGCCAGAAATGCCTGCTATACCCAAAATTTCGCCACTGTAAGCCTTAAATGACACGTTATCAAGTATTTTTACGCCATCGTTGTCGGTGACAGATAGACTCTCAACATTCAATCTAAGTTCAGGATTTTTAGGCTCAGTTCTCTTAATATTAAGCTCAACCTTATCGCCTACCATAAGCTCAGTTAAACTCTCTTCTGTAGCTTCACTACTCTCTACAGTGCCCACATATTCTCCTTTTCGAAGAACTACTACCTCATCAGATATCTCAAGCACCTCATTTAATTTATGAGTAATGATAATAATTGATTTGCCATCCTCTTTCATATTGCGCATAACGGCAAACAACTTTTTAGTCTCCTGTGGAGTAAGAACTGCAGTAGGCTCATCCAGTATCAATACATTAGCGCCACGATAAAGCACCTTAATTATCTCTAATGTCTGCTTTTCAGCCACAGACATAGAGTACACTTTTTGGTTTGGATCAACTTTAAATCCATACTTATCACAGATTTTCTTAATCCTTGCTGCCACCTCATCCATTTTAACTTTTTCTTTAAGTCCTAGCACAATATTTTCTGCCGCAGTAAAAACATCCACCAACTTGAAATGCTGATGAACCATTCCGATTCCCAAATCCATGGCATCGTGTGGTGATTTAATCATCACTTCTTTTCCATCAATAGAAATAGTTCCTTTGTCTGGGAAATATATGCCTGAAAGCATATTCATTAAGGTAGTTTTTCCACTACCATTTTCTCCAAGCAAAGAAACAATTGTTCCGTACTTTAAATCGAAATCTACATCTTTATTGGCTACTACTTTTGTTCCAAAGGCTTTGGTGACACCTCTCATTGAAACAGCATAATTTTCCAATTTGCTTTTCTCCTTATCCTATAAAAGTAAAACAAGGGAAGTTGCAGTAATCTGTAACTTCCCTTGAAATAAATCAATAACTATTAGTTAAGTTCTGTAATTCCATCAATTCTTAATGAGAAATATGGAGCAGAACGAAGTGTAGATTCACTAAACTCACCATCTTTAATAGTATCCTTAACTTCTCCCTTGTAAACTACCTTAGGTGGGTTAGCTGTGAAGTCCATGTATGAGAAGTCTTTTGTAGCCTTTGTAACTACACCTTTGTCTAATCCTAGATCAATGATGCCACCCTTTGTAGGGTCCTTTGTAGCCTTAACACTATCGCCTGTGATTGTGAATGACTTAGTATCAAATACTTTGATAGAACCATCTTTGATTCCCTTTATAACTTCTTCAACCTTAGCATCTGTTCCCTTAG
>CAMZGB010000022.1 GCA_947306285.1 uncultured Lachnospira sp. | reverse complement strand
AGAGAGTGGAGGTTCAAATGAATAGAATTAAAGATTTACCAGAAGTTGAAAGACCTTATGAAAAGTGCTTAAAATATGGTGCAAACCATCTATCAGATGCTGAACTTTTATCAGCAATTTTAAGAACTGGTACGAACGGTTTGAGCGCATATGATTTAGCCAATAACATCATTCGGTCGGATGCATCCAGAAACATTTTGTCGATCATGCATCTTACAAAAGAAGAGTTGCTAAGGATAAAAGGAGTTGGAAATGCTAAAGCAGTTCAAATCCTTTGTATCGGGGAACTAACCCGAAGAATTTCCTTAGAGAGGGCTTCTCATTCTTTGAAGATGAATGTCCCATCAAGTATCGCAAATTATTATATGGAACAGATGAGACATCTTGAACAAGAACAACTAGTTGTGATTTTTGTCGATTCAAAATGCAATATGATTAAAGATAAAATCATTTCAAAAGGAAGCATCAATCAATCATTCTTATGTAACAGAGAAATCCTAATAGAAGCGCTTAAGTGCGATGCAGTTAGCATAATTCTGTTACACAATCATCCAAGTGGTGACCCAAGCCCTAGTACGGCTGATATTACTTCGACAAAGAAGTTAAAGAAAGCATGCCTGTTGGTAGGTTTGAATTTACTCGATCATATAATTATAGGAGATAGATGTTACACAAGTTTTGTGGAATCTAATATAGATTTTTAGTTGAAAGGAAAAATTATGGCTCTTAGTGTATTTGGAATTGATTTTGGAACAAACAATATTAAGATTTACAATGGCATTTCCAAAACAATAACAACAGAGAAAAATATTATAGCTATAAAAGATAAAACTGAGGTTCTCGCTTTTGGCGATGAGGCTTTTGAAATGTACGAAAAAAATCCTGACAACATCAATGTAGATTTTCCTATTAAGTCAGGTGTAATTGCAGATCTTAGCAATATGATGACATTGTTTGAAATGTTTTATAAAAAATTGCTTGGTCCTAGAGGTGGCAAGCTAGGAAGATTTTGTGTAGCCGTTCCGGCGGATATTACAGAAGTACAGCAGAAGGCTTTTTATGATGTTGTTTTTAAATCAAATGTTAAAGCTAGAGAAATAAAGATTGTCGAAAAACCTTTGGCTGATGCTGTTGGGCTTGGAATAGATATGACAAGTTCAAGAGGAAATATGATTGTGAACATTGGCTCAGATACCACTGAAATTTCTGTTATTTCAAATGGTGGAATTGTTATTAGTAAAATGATTGATCTTGGCGGTAACAAGATTGATGAGTTAATTGTTGAGGTTGTTAAGAAAAGATACAACATTTTTATTGGGTTAAAAACAGCTGAAAAGATAAAGATTGCATTAGCAGATGCTATGTATGAAGAGTCGGAAGAAGACAATGAAGATGATTTGATTTACGTTTATGGTAGAAATGCCATTACTGGATTACCTTCGGAGAGGGCAATTTCTAAAGAAACTGTTTACCAAGCAATTGAATCTTTCTTCGAAGAGCTAATTGAATCTATTAAAAACTTGTTAGAGCGTACACCACCTGAATTACAAGAAGATATTCTAGATATTGGTGTGTATTTAACAGGTGGCTCAGCATCAATCAAAAATCTTGATAAATACATTGAGGAAAATACAGAATTAATTGTTAACACTGTGAAGAATCCAGATCAAACAGTTATTCGTGGATTATCAATGATAGTATCTGACAATAAATACAAAGATTTAATGTATGAACCAAGAGAAAGCTCTTTCTAATTAAAAAGGAATTATATTATGAAAAAACAATCAGACCGTAAAATGAATTCAAAAGTATTACTCTTTATCCTAACAATGCTTTGTGTTTCTTGCTTAATTGTTTCAGTTACAATTAGCAGTTTCTTTGCGCCTGCAAAAACAGTTGTGAGTTACACAGTAGTGCCATTGCAAAATGGAGTTAATGCAATTGGTTCATGGTTTAATAGTAAATCGGACTTATTAAAGTCTATTCGAAAACTAAAAAATGATAATGCAAAACTAAAAAAGAAAAACGCAGATTTAACTGCTGAAAATAGTTTGCTTTCTCAAAACAAATATGAATTAACTAGACTTAGAAATCTTTATTCGTTAGATAAAGATTATTCTGCATATAAGAAGATTGGGGCACAAGTCATCGGCAAAGACACAGGCAACTGGTTCAATATTTTTACAATTAACCGAGGTAGCAATGACGGTGTAAAAAAAGATATGAATGTCATAAGTGATGGTGGATTAGTTGGTATTGTTTTCGATGTTGGTAAGAATTACGCAAAAGTAAGATCTATTATCGATGACGAGAGTAGTGTTTCAGTTTCATTTGCCAGCACATCTGATACAGGTATTGTAAGTGGTGATTTAAAACTTATGGATGAAGGTGTTATGAATATTACCGGCATCAATTCAGCCGCTAAAGTGTCTGAGGGTGACATGGTAACTACATCACAGATTAGTGATAAGTTTGTGCCAGGAATACTAGTTGGATATCTAAACAAAGTAAAGAAAGATTCAAACAAGTTAACAAAGTCTGGAACAATTATTCCTGTTGTAGACTTTCAGCACATAAATGAAGTTCTAGTTATTAAAACAACGAAAGAAGAACTTAAAGATTAATGAAGAAAAAGATAATTAAAGTTCTAATAATAATTGCAATTATTTTACTTGCTTTTATTATTCAGACTGTTTGGTCAAAACAGAATAGTGAAATTGTCGCAACTCCAAATTTACTATTAATTGTTGCTTGTATTTTTGGTTTTATGCGCGGTTCCAATTATGGATGTGTAATAGGTCTTTTGTGTGGATTCCTAGTAGATTTTATGTACGGTGATATAATAGGCCTTTATGCATTTCTTTATATGATTTGTGGTTTCTTCAGTGGTACATTGAAGAGACTATTTTATAGTGAAAATGTTTTGATGCCTTTAGTATTAGTAGCTTGCAATGATTTCATTTATAATCTTGCACTTTATATTTTCAGATTTCTACTAAGAAATAAACAAGATTTCCCATATTATTTTTGGAAAATTATTTTCCCAGAAATAGTAATTACAACATTTATTATGTTTTTAACATTTAAATTGTTTTATAAACTAAATGAAAAAGTATTTATGACAGAAGAGGAGCGTAGTTTAAACTTTGATCAGTGATTTTCTCTACAACATATTAAAAGTTCTTAAATCAAGAATCTTTATTGTGTGCCTACTTGTAGTGGCACTTTTTGCTACGCTTATTTTTAGAATATTTGATCTTCAAATAGTTAATGAAAACTATTACATGAGCACATATATTCAAAAGGCTGAAAAAACAGTATACTCACCTGGTACTAGAGGAAACATATATGACAGTAAAGGAAGATTGTTGGCATATGACACATTAGCTTATGTTGCGACATTCGAAGATACAATTGAGTCTGATGATACAAAGAATCAAAAATTAAATGATATTGCTGATAAAGCTATAAGAATTATTGAAAAATGTGGAGATAAAATTGTTGTTGATTTCCCAATTGTTAAAGATCAATATGGAAACCTTAAATACAATTTTAGTTCTGAATCACAAAAGAAATTATTTATTCGAAACCTTTTTGGCGAGGACACCGAAAGAGATGGTGTTGATTATGCTCAAGCGACACCACCAGAAATGTTTTATTATTTAAAGAATGATCTATTTGAGATAAAAGATTATGATGATTTCGATATGCTCTTAAAAGTTATGTCCATCAGATATAACGTTTATTTGAATTCATATCAGAAGTATGTATCAGTAGTCATTTCTAAAAATATTAGTAACGAAACTATGGTTGCTATCAATGAAAACAAATCTGATATTCCTGGGGTGGGAGTAGAAGAAAGAAACATTAGACGCTATAAAGATAGTGTATATTTTGCTCCGATTATCGGATATACAGGAACTATTTCTCCAGAGGAGTTAGAAGAACAAAACGAAAAAGGATTTGATTATGTAACTTCTGACTTGATTGGTAAGGCAGGTATAGAGGCAACAGAAGAGAAGGAATTACAAGGTAAGCGTGGCGAAAAGAAAATCTTTGTTGATAGTACCGGAAAAATACTAAGCACAATTTCTAAAAAAGATAGTACTGCGGGAAATGATGTATATCTATCTATTGATAGTAAATTACAAAAATCAGCATATAAGTTACTTGAGAAAAAAATTGCTTCAATTCTATTGTCAGAGATTGTTAATCATGATGTAAAAGAGAAGGAAGATGATGACGATGCAAAGATTCATTTGATTCCAGCTAAAAAAGTTATTTCTCAGCTAATTACAAACAATGTTGTTTCAATTCCGAATATTAATTCTAAATCAAGTGATAATGAAAAAGAATTTTATAAAGAATATAAATCTTCTCTAAATAAAACACTAAAGAAGTTAAGAAGACAATTAAATGATAATAATGCGCCAAAATACAAAGACTTAAATGAAGAATATCAAGATTATAATGATTACATTTACGATATGCTTAAGAACAATGGCGTCTTACTAACTTCAAGTATTGATACCGAAAACAATGTGTATCAAAAATATGTTGCTGGAAAAACTTCAACTAATAAATTCTTGTATGAAGCTATTAGAAATAATTGGATAAATGTTGAGGCTTTAAAAGTAAATGAAGAATACTTATCAACAGATGAGACATTCGATGTATTAGTTGATTATATTATTAATACATTTAGAAAAGATGAAACTTTCGGAAAGAAAGTAATTCAATATAGAGTAGCAGACAACACAATAAATGCGTGTGAAATATTATTGCTTCTCTATGATCAAGACGTTTTTGATATGAACAAGAGTATGTATCATAGATTAGAATCTCATGATTCATATGTTGCATATAAGTTTATTAAAAAACAAATTAAAGAATTGAAAATTACACCGGCTCAAATTGCACTAGACCCATGTTCAGGTTCTGTTGTGGTGACGGATCCAAACAATGGACAAGTCAAAGCATTAGTAACATACCCAAGTTACGATAATAATATGTTGTCCGGTTCAGTTGATCCTCAATATTGGGCTAAATTAGTAGATGATAAATCTGATCCATTGTATAACAGAGCAACTCAAGGTTTAACAGCTCCTGGTTCTACATTTAAGATGATTACATCGTTCACAGCATTAGAAAACGAAAAAGTTGGAACAACTGAGATAATAAACGCAAAAGGAAAGTTTAAGAAGATTAAACCATCACCAAAGTGTTGGTATTATCCACATGTCCACGGAAAAATAAATATTGTTGAAGCAATTGCACAATCGTGTAACTATTTCTTCTTCGAAATGGGTTATAGACTTGGTAAGATTAATGGCAAGTACGACAGTACTATTGGTCTTGATAAACTAGAGAAATATGCAACAAAACTTGGTCTTAATATGAAGTCTGGTGTTGAGATTACTGAATCGAAACCTCATTTCTCGACAGAATCTTCAGTGCATTCAGCGATTGGACAGGGTAGTAACGCATATGCACCTGTTCAATTATCAAGATATATTTCGACGCTTGCTAATGGTGGTACAAACTATAAGCTTTCACTTATAAATAGAATAGCATCATCAAATGGCAAAACTGTTTCAAAAAATAAAGCTGTAAGTAAGAATCATGTTGGCGGACAGTCATCTACATGGGATGCTGTTACACGAGGCATGAGAAAAGTTGTAACAGACGGTACAGTAACAAAATACTTTAAAGATACAAAAATCAAAATTGCCGGCAAATCTGGAACAGCGCAGGAGAATAAGAAGAGAAATGACCATGCCTTATTCTTGGCATACGCTCCATATAAAAATCCAAAATATACTTGTACAGCAGTTATTCCATATGGAAATTCATCTCACGATTCTGCTGAATTGGCTAAGAATGTATTGCAGTATATTTACGGCGAAATTGATAACAAAGATATTAATAAACGTGTTAAGACTGAGAGCTCTAGTGATGGGGTACAGGATTAATAAATGAGGAAACTATGTTTAAGAAAATTAAAGCACTAATAACTTCATATAAGCTATCAAAACTTAACTTTAGGTTAATAGTATATGTAGCAGCACTTACTACACTTGGTGTGTTTGCTATTGGTAGTGCAACAGAAGGAGGAGAATACCAAATCAAACAGTTGGGTGGTATTGTCTTTGCTTTGATTGGATTAATTATTCTTACTCTAATTAGTTATAAATTTATTTTTAAATTTTATTGGCCATTATATATTGTTGCAATAGTATTACTATTGTTGGTGTTAATTCTAGGACAGACAAAACTTGGTGCGACAAGATGGATTGACTTAGGTTTCATTCAATTCCAACCATCAGAGGTGGCCAAATTATTCTTGATTATATTTGTCGTAATGTTTATACAAAAACACTATGAAACATTAGATACTCCGAAGACATTGGGGCTAGTAAACTTGTTTGCTTTAATAGTACTATTTTTAATCTTTAGAGAGCCTGATTTGTCTTCGACGATAGTTCTTTTTGTTTCATTTTGTGCTATAATGTTCTTGTCGAACATGAGTGGGAAAATCATTGCATCAATTGCAATTATTGCAGTTCCGATTGTATTAGTTTTCGGATTTTTCGCTGTTAATCCTAATAGTGGAATTTTGCAAGAATACCAATACAACCGAATCGTTGGATTTTTCCAGGAAGACAATAAAGAGGCTAAAGAAATCAGATATCAGCAAGAAAATTCATTACTTGCTATTGGATCTGGTGGTCTTAAAGGTAAAGGTATAGAAAATGAAAATGCCACATCTGTTAAAAATGGTAAGTTTTTATCAGAGGCACATACAGACTTTATCTTTACAATTATTGGAGAAGAATTAGGTTTCTTCGGCGCGGCAGCGGTCATAATATTATTACTGCTAGTTGTAGTTGAATGTATAATAGTCGGCTCAAGAGCCCCCGATATTGGTAGTAGACTATTCTGTTATGGATTCGGAGTCTTGATAGCTATTCAATCATTCATTAATATTTCTGTAGCAACTATGTTACTTCCAAACACTGGTGTAACATTACCGTTTGTTAGTTACGGACCGACATCACTTTTAAGCTTATTCTGTGGTGTGGGAATTGTTTTAAACATAGGTCTACAGAGACAAAAATAAAAACTATGTGCAATGCACTTAGAGCAGTTTTACTGCAATATAAATTAATAACAAGGAGGACAGCGCTATGGTGAAGATTATCTGTGGTGCCAAAGGCAAAGGAAAAACAAAGGAGATGTTGACACTTGCAGCTCAAGCTGTAAAGGATGTAGATGGTTCAGTAGTTTACATCGACAAGAGTGATCAACACATGTATGAGTTAAACAATCAAATTAGACTAATTGATATTTCAGAATATCCAGTTAAGTCTAGTGATAGTTTCCTAGGATTTGTATCTGGATTGCTTGCAGGTAACCACGATATTGAAATGGTTTTCGTCGACAGTTTATTAAAACTATCAGCACTTACTGCTTCAGAGATTGCTACAATCATTGATAAGCTTGACACATTAAGCAGTGATGTAGAGTTTGTTGTAAGTATTAGTGCAAACAAAGATGATTTACCAGATAGCGTACAGGACAAGATTGTATTTTCTTGTTAGTTCATTGTAAAAGGCGAGAGTTAATTCTTTCGCCTTTTAAGGATTTAAAATGGCAAATAGACGTAGAAGAGGAATAATACCAATTAAGGGTCGATTTCATTTGAACGTTGGTATTGTTGTTTTACTTGTCGGAGTTCTATATCTCGCTATATTTTGGGTGCTATCTTCAACTACAACTAAGACAAAGTTTTATGAAGTATCACCTGGATCAAATGCAGAAAACAATTCAAAGATTTATTCAGGACTTGCTATTAGAAACGAAAAAATCGCTAAAGCAAAATCAACTGGATATATTGAGTTCTTCGTGCGAGAAGGTTTAAGAGTGTCGAAGAGTACTACACTTTACAGTATAGATTCTTCAGGCAAGCTTACTGATTACTTGGCAAAAAACAATAATAGTTCAAAAATATCGAGTGAGAACGTATCATCATTAAATGAACTTATAAATGATTACAGCAGTGATTATGATGATATGTCTTTTAATGATGTGTACGAATTCAAGTCTTCACTTAAAGGTTCAGTCATTGACTTACTTAATACAAAAACAATTAAAAAGATTGCCAAAAAAACTGGAACTACATATTCAATTAACAAATCAAAATATTCTGGAATCGTTTCTTATCAGTTAGATGGATTAGAAAGTATTAAACCAAATAATTTAAAAGAATCGAATTTTACAAAGGCTTCAAGAAAGATAACAACTATGAAGACTGGAGATCAAGTAGCCGATGGAGATAAGATTTATAAAGTTATCACTGATGATGAGTGGAGTATTGCCATTGAGTTGGAAGATGAAGATGCAAAGAAATATAAAGACACAAAAGGTGTAAGAATAAAATTTATCAATGACAATCTAGACACTACAGCTAACTTTGAAATTGTTAAT
Organism: uncultured Lachnospira sp.; assembly: GCA_947306285.1. Taxonomy (GTDB): domain Bacteria; phylum Bacillota; class Clostridia; order Lachnospirales; family Lachnospiraceae; genus Eubacterium_G. The sequence continues at coordinate 4,157 of CAMZGB010000022.1, read as the reverse complement.
GGGCAAGATAATAGAAAGTATGGCATTATCACTTTGTCAAAATATGCAATTAGATTTGCAAATGACAGATATGTAAATATTCAAATAATAAATGATGTGGAGGATGGATTAAAAATTCCAAAATCTTCATTAGTTAAAAAGAGTGTATATGTTGTTCCAAAAGAATATGGAACAATGGGTGGAAATTCAGACGAGATTGCATTTAATGTTAAAAAATCTAATGGCAAGAATAAAATAGTATATCCACCAATTGCTTACTCGGATTCAAAATACTATTATGTTTCAATGTCATCCTTCGACGAAGGCGATGTTTTAGTAATGCCAGATTCAAATGAAACATATACTATTGGAAAAACAAAATCATTTAATGGTGTTTACAATATAAATAATGGATATACCAAATTTGTACGAGTAAAAATATTGAATTCTACTGACGAGTATTACATTATTCAAGCTGGAGATGTTTTCAGTATTTCAATTTATGATCGAATCGTTTTGGATTCAGACAGTGTAAAAGAAAACGAAATAGTATCTCAATAAGGGATTTAATAATGATAGTAGATAATATTAAAGAAATTTACAACGAAATAAATGAAACGTGTTCAAAGGTTAATAGAGACCCTAGTGAAGTAACTTTGATTGCTGTTAGTAAAACTAAACCTTACACTGATGTGGAAAAGGCGCTGGAAAGTGGATGTGTTGACTATGGCGAGAATAAAGTTCAAGAATTGGACCAAAAATATGACTTGCTTACTAAGAATATTAACTGGCATATGATTGGTCACTTGCAAAGAAACAAAGTTAAGTATTTAGTTGGCAAAGCTAAGATGATTCATTCTGTTGATTCCTTAAGACTAGCAAATCAAATCGAAAAAGAATATGCCAAAAAAGATATGATAGCTATGGTCTTGATTGAAGTAAACATGGCAGGAGAAGAGAGCAAATTTGGAATCAAACCAGATGAAACTGAAAGTTTGATTAGAGAAATATCTACTCTAGAACATGTTAAAGTATGTGGTTTAATGACTATAGCACCGTATACTTTAGAACCAGAAGATAATAGAAAATACTTTAAAGGACTACGTGAATTATCAGTTGACATAGCCTCTAAAAACATCGATAATGTATCTATGGATGAGCTCTCAATGGGCATGTCCGGCGATTATAATGTCGCAATTGAAGAAGGTTCTACAATGATAAGAGTAGGAACAAAAATTTTTGGAGAGAGAAACTATAACGTATAGGAGATAAGAAAATGGGTGCATTTGAAAAAGTTAAAAATCTTTTTACAATAAATTATGATGAATTTGACGATGATTATTACAATGATGATTTTTATGATGATGTTGAGGAACCTAAGAAAACTTCAAAGTCAAAAAAACACAAATATGATGATTTTGAAGATGATGAAGTATACACAAAACCATCTCGTTCATCAAAATCATCTAAAAAGGTAGTACCTATGAGTTCTGCCAGAACAGCATTTGAAGTTACAGTTATCAAACCATCCAGTTATGAATTCACAACAGACATTATTGATAACTTATTGAATGGCAAAGCTGTTGTTCTTAATCTAGAAGGTTTAAAACTTGATTTAGCTCAAAGAATTGTTGACTCGGTTTCAGGTGGATGCTATGCCATTTCGGGAAATCTTCAGAGAGTGAGCGGCTATATTTATCTTATAACACCTTCAAGAATTGAAATTTCTGGAGACATTATGGATATAGTTAACGGCATTAATATTGATGCTAGCGCAAATACTGGCGCATCATATTAAACTATTATTGACCTCCTGATTCTTCAGGGGGTTTATTTTATGGGAGATTATTATGGATAACGTTATTAAGATTAATAATGAAGGTGAACATGCTTATGACATAATTTTTAGCGATAGTTTTAAATTGCTAAAAAGTGAGTTGATGAAATTTAATATTGAAAATAAACGAATCTGTATTGTGACTGACTCTAATGTTGCATCTATTTATGCAAACGAAGTAAAGAGTTTAGTTGATATGGTTTGTAAGCATTGTTATGTTGTCCAATTCCCAGCAGGCGAATTATCAAAGCGCCACGAAACCGTTAATAAGATTTATGATGTACTTGTTAAGAAGAAGTTTGATAGAAAAGATATTCTTATTGCCTTAGGCGGAGGAGTAGTTGGAGACATTACTGGATTTGTTGCGGCTACATATATGCGTGGAATTGATTATATTCAAGTTCCGACTACTTTATTGTCACAAGTTGATTCAAGTATTGGCGGAAAAACTGGAATCGATTATAAGGACCACAAGAATATTATTGGTGCTTTTAAGATGCCAAAACTTGTTTATATTAATCTTAATACTTTAAAAACTTTGCCTGAAAGAGAATTTAATGCTGGTATGGGTGAAGTAATAAAATATGGATTAATTATGGCTGATGATTTTTATCAGTATTTGAATCAAAACATTGCAAAAATAAAATCTCACGATTTAGAGACTTTATCAAATGTAGTTTATATGTGTTGTAGACTCAAGAAGATTATTGTAGAAGACGATCCATATGAAAAGAATGTTCGTAAAATATTGAATTTCGGACATACATTTGGACATGCTATTGAGAAGTGTAAAGGTTTCGAATATTTGCATGGAGAGTGTGTTTCGTTAGGAATTGTTGCTGCAGCATATATTTCTTATAAAATAAAACAAATTGACTCTAATACATTTAATTCAGTAAAAAATACTTTAGCATCATACGGATTACCAATAGCAGTTTCAGGAATTAGACCTAATGATATTTTGAGAGAAATCTTAAATGATAAGAAGATGCATTCAGGATATATTACTTTTATTGTGTTAAAGCGTATTGGTAAAGTTAATTTTTACAAAGTAAACTTCAATAATATGACAGATAACGAAAAAGATTTATTAATTAATGCAATTGAGAGTATAACTATTGAACAATAACAATAAAAGGGTTAGATCATGAGTAAAAATCACTTTTTTTGGCTAAAAAACGCCTTATTTTTGGCTTTTTTAGTTGCATTTGACCAGATAACTAAATATTTAGCAAAAACCCATATAAAAGGGGAGAAGAGCTATACATTAATACCTAAAATTATAAGTTTTAAGTACTTAAATGGCGGTAATTCAGGCGCTGCATGGGGTATTCTATCCGGAAGAGTCATATTATTTATTATTTTTACTATATTCGCATTAATAGTAATTGGTAAATTTATATATAATATTTATAATATGTATAAGATAAACTATTCGTTAAATCCAAAAGTTAAAATGCTAGATATTTTGTTGGTAGTATTAGTGGCTGGAGCTATTGGTAATCTTATTGATAGAATAGTTAATGGTTATGTAGTTGATTTTATTTCCTTTGACTTTATAAAATTCCCAATTTTTAATCTGGCTGATTGTTATATAACGATATCATGTATTTTATTGTTTATTATGTGTATCTTTAAAGTTGATACTAAGACATTTGATAAAGTATTTTCACTTAAAACTAAAAATAAAGATGAATAGTATGGATAATATATTTATAGTCGAAGATACGGCGGACAACATTAGAATAGATAAGTATTTAAAAGAGTTATTACCAGATGAATCTAGAAATTATATTCAAAAGCTTTTAAAAGACGGTCATATACTGGTTAATAACTCTATTTGTAAGCCTAACTATAAGGTTAAGCCTGAAGATAGAATACAAATAGATATTCCAGAGCCTGTGGAAGCTAATATTAAGGCCGAAAACATACCATTAGACATTATTTATGAAGATAATGACATTATAATTGTAAATAAACCAAAAGAAATGGTCGTTCATCCAGCTCCTGGAAACTATTCAGGCACGTTAGTTAATGCATTAATGTATCATTGTAAGGATTCATTATCTAATATTAACGGTGTTTTAAGACCGGGTATTGTACATAGAATTGATAAAAATACGACTGGCTGCTTAATTGTATGTAAAAATGATCAATCACATAATTTCATTGCAGATCAATTATCAGAACATTCAATCAATAGAATTTACACTGGAATAGTCTATGGCGTGTTAAAAGACGACGAAGGTACAATTAATGAGCCAATAGCTCGTGATAAACGCGACCGAAAGCGTATGAGCGTTAACTTGGATGGAAAACGTGCAATTACACACTATAAAGT
>CAMZGB010000021.1 GCA_947306285.1 uncultured Lachnospira sp. | reverse complement strand
TAATTCCTTGTTTTTTCCTTATTTATCTAGAATTTAGGGCTTTTTTATAGTACAATTTAAAGGACTATGGAATTCTGAAATTCCATCACGGAGGGTGATATGAACACAGTTGATATTGTGGTGCCTTGTTATAATGAAGAGGCAGTTTTAAATATGTTTTATGAGGAGTCAAAGAAGGTCTTTGATTCTTTAGTCAACTATCAATTTAGATATGTCTTTGTAAATGACGGAAGCAATGACAAAACTCTAGATGTATTAAGAGCACTTGCACAAATGGACCGCAGTGTTAAATACATATCATTTTCCAGAAACTTTGGAAAAGAGGCTGCTATGTACGCAGGTTTAGTGAATACTACTGCTGACCTAGTAGTTATTATGGATGCAGATTTAGAGCATCCTCCAAAACTAATACCAGAAATGATTGAAAAGGTTGAGGAAGGATACGATTCAGTCGCTGCTATGCGAAGCAAACGTAGACGCGGCATTAAATCAATGTTCTCCTCTCTTTTTTATAAGTTGAGTAATAGATTTACTGATGTTGAAATGAAACAGAATACTCAAGATTACAGAATGATGACTAGACAAATGGTCGATGCCATTTTGGAAATGACTGAGACACAGAGATTTACTAAAGGCATCTTTGCCTGGGTCGGTTTTGATACAGCATGGATTGAACACGAAGGTGCTGAGCGTCCAGCAGGTGAATCTAAGTGGGGCTTTGGTTCTCTATTTAAGTATGCTATTAGAGGGATCACAAGTTTCTCTATTTCACCACTACGTTTCTTAACCGTATCTGGCGTATTTATTTCATTCTTAGCATTTGTGGCAATTATTGTTGCTTTGATTAGAAGATTTGCATTTGGCATTACAGGTTCAGACGGTTTTACAATTACTCTTATTGCTATCTTATTCCTAGGTGGTATTGTAGAAATGTCGCTAGGAATTTTAGGTGAATATATTGCAAACATTTATCTTGAGACAAAGGATAGACCTGTTTACATTACTAAAGAATCAAACATAGAGGATGTAAAATAATGCAGTTACACTTGGACAAGCAACATCTTGCGGAGAATAACGCGTTTGTTAGAAACGTCGTAAGATTTAGATCTTTTCTCCTAAGACATTTTAAAAATGAAAAGATTCGTACCCTTATATGGGGTTTAATTAGTGCTGAGATGGTTTTGTATATGCTCTTCGGTGCGGGCACTGCTATTATCGACTTTGCAACTTTTGCGTTTATGCAAGCAGTACTTGGCGTTGAACCTATGATAGCTCATACTATCTCTACTATCCTCGCTATTCTATTTGCTTATATTACGAATAGAATATGGGTATTCAAGAGTCCTAAGCTTGGTTTCAAAAAAATGTTTATCGAATTCATAAAGTTTTCAGAGGCTAGAATTGGAACATACTTTATGACTCTACTCATTCTATTCATTGATAAAATGACTTTTAATCATCCAAAAACAGCTAAAATGATTGGTCTTATTTTGACCGTTATCTTAAATTATATATTTAGTAAATTATTTATATTTAGTAAAAAGGAGACTAAAGAAGATGAAGAGAACTAAAAAGAAATTTTCATTGCAGGAATGGATTAAGGCAAATAAATTCTATTTACTTGCTTTTATTTTGCCAGTCGCATCTATGCTGGTCGTTTTTGCGTTTAAAGGTGTTGCACCTTTTGGAAATTTAACTTACCTAAGAAGTGATTGCTATCACCAGTACACGCCTTATTTGGAGATATTGCAAAATAAGCTACGTCACGGTGGCAATCTACTTTATACTTGGCAGATTGGTGGAGGTATGAACTTTATCGCCATCATAGCTTACTATCTAGCTAGTCCTGCCAATATATTAACTTTAATATGGCCAACAAACATGGCAGATATCACAGACTTCTTTATCGTTGTTAAGATGGGTCTTGCAGGATTCTCAATGACATACTTCTTAACAAAGAGATTCGGCAAAGAAGGTGCTGTTCCTGTTGCATTCGGTATGGCTTATGCATTGTCAGCATACTTTGCAGCATTCAGTTGGAACATCATGTGGCTAGATTGTATGTGGCTACTTCCATTTATTATTTTGGGATTAGAGCGACTTGTAAGAGAAGGCAAATTCTTAATGTATTGTGTTGCTTTAGCTCTCGGTATTTTCTCAAATTACTATATTGGAATTATGCTTTGTCTATTCAGTGTATGTTACTTTATTTATCTATTTGCTGTTACAGAGATTCCAGGAAAAGAAGATACACTAAAAAGCAAAGCGATAGAAAGATTAAAAGTAGTAGGAAAATATGCACTCTACTCTCTTATCAGTGGTGGTCTTTCAATGATGCTTGTTCTTCCTGAATACTTTAACCTTATGCTTACAAAATCAGCAGACACCACATTCCCTACAGAGATTACAGAGTATTTCTCAATGGTTTATATTTTCTTTAGATCACTTATCACAATTCCTGTAGCAGACCTTAATTTCTATCATGAACCTAATGTTTACGCTTCAGTAGCTGTGTTTATTGTGATTCCATTGTTCTGGTTATGTAAGAAAATTAGCATTAGAGAACGTGTAGGAAAAACAATATTTATGTTGTTTATGCTACTAAGTTTAAACATAAATGTACTTGATTATATTTGGCACGGTTTCCATTTCCCAAATAGTCTTCCTTGTAGAGAATCATTTGTATATATTTTCTTAATTTTGACTATGGGATATGAAGGCGTTCTTCACATCAAGGAATTAAAATATAAACACATTATTGGCGCTACTGGCGGTGCCATTGCACTACTATTATTATTCGAGCAAATCTTCGACAAAGACAAACTCGAAATATTCACAAAGCCTACTACTAGCATCACTATGGTTAGAGTAGTATTTTTGAGTATTGCTTTCATCGTTATTTATGCGTTTATTATGTGTCTATACAAATATAAACCTAAATTGAAAAATTTCTTTGCATATATAATGATTCTAGTTTTATTCTGTGAATTGACTATAAATATGCAAGTTACTTCTATTCCTTCTACATCAGATAGAGATGCATACTACAATGAAAGAGCAACCATTGAACAACTAAGCGAGATTGCTAAAAAACAATCTGACAAAGAAGGTGTAGGTTTCTATAGAAGTGAAATGAAAGATCACGATACAAGAAACAATGGTGCTAGATACAATTACAACAGTATTTCTACATTCTCTTCAGTATCATCAGCTGCCATTCAAGATTATTACAGCAATATTGGTATGCAAACATCATTTAATGCATATTCATATTTAGGACATACTCCACTAACAGCTTCGTTATTCTCAGTTAAGTATGAATTTGCAAACTCAGAACCATCCATACCTAACGATATGACAAAGATTGATAAAAATCTTCCTGAGTATAAAGACCTTAGAAATACAGGCAACAAAACAAGTACAGAATTATACGAATACAACAAAACTCTTCCACTTGGATTTGTAATAGATTCAGGTACTATGTCAAACTGGGATCTTAATTCAGGCAATCCATTTATTACACAAAACAGTTTTGTTAAGAGTGCTACCGGACTTGAAGATAATATTTTCCATCAATTAAAGGCTAAGGGCGGAAATGCTGGAACATTTACAGCCGAATATGATGTGGAACCAGACGACAATTTCAAGGACAGCGGTGCGGGACCAATTGATGTATACTTCTACTGTCAGACAGATGCAAATAGTTTGACTGCAACAGTTTCTGGAAAAACTAATAAGACTTGCCAATTCTCAGCTACTGACCAAAACTACATTTGTCATGTTGGAGATGTTGAGAGAGGTTCAACAGTTACAGTAACTGGTGGAGATAACAAAAACATTTCATCTTGTTACGCATTTGCCTTCGACGAAGACGCTTGGCAGAGTGCATTTGATGTATTGAATTCTCAACCACTTAAGGTTACTGAATGGAAAGATACAAAGATAAAAGGAACTATAGATGTCAAAGATGCAGGTCTACTTTATACTTCTATTCCATATGAGGAAGGTTGGAGCATTTATGTGGACGGCAAAAAAGTTGAACCAGGAAAGATTTGTAAAGATGCATTAATCGGAATATCGGTTATTCCTGGAAAACATACAATAGAATTTAGTTATGTTCCAAAGGGATTCATTCCTGGAATAATAATTACATTCATCTCATTGGTATTGTTAATCTTCCTAGTAAAACGAGAAAAAATCCTACTATGGATGGATAACAAAAAACGATCAAAGACATTGAATAAATAATTATAAGACAAAGGATTAGCTTAAACTCATAGAAGATATTCGATAGTAATCACTATTCAAAATATTTCTAGGGCACAAGCTCAAAAAAAGGAGTTTTCTTTATGAAAACTCCTTTTTGTTCGCTTCAAATTTTGTTTTGGTGAACAAAATTTGTCCCTGAAATATTTTTCATATTGATTAATCGAATATAATCTTCTACTCGTAATTCGCTAATCTCTCCGTCTTTCTTTATTTATTTAATATCTTGATCATATATTGATATCAAATCATAGTTAATATATTCGTTGGTTGTTGGCAGTTTAACATCTTCGATAGATGATGAATTAAAGTCGGTGTCTACATCTTTCAAGTATTTTTTGTACTCTTTGTTAAAGTACTCTTTCTTGTTTTTATCTATTAGTCTTTGTTTGTTTTTTGCGCTCTCTTCTTTTAGGTAATTATCAATACATTGGATTAAATAATAATCTTTTCCGTCTTTAATGTTCTTGTTTAGTTCTCCAGATTCCATATCAAATACTTTTTTCTCAAAGTCTTTTTTTGCTTCATTTTTATATATTATTTTTGTATATGTATCATCGTCACTAAACTGTTTAGCTTCTCTTGAAAATGGTTGATAATTATTTTCAATATTCATAGCAGCAAACTTTAACCATTTATTTATATAATCCATTGAGTGCTTTTCTGTGCTCATTCTGATGTAATTAATCTTTGCCGCTCTAGTTTCCTCATCACTTACTGTAACATCTTGGTCTTCCGTAACTTTATCATATACTTTATCAGCAAGTTTATAATTCTTGTATAGTTTAACTACATCTTTCTCTTTAGCCTTAGTGAATTCTTTTTCAGCATTTGTAAGTTTTGAGTAATACTTCTTTGCAGCACTCTTGATAGATGCTTCCTCTTTATTTGAAAGTGTAACCTGCTTTTCTTTTGCCATGGAAGCCATAGTATATTTTACACTGATATCTTCTTTCACTTGATCTAATACGTACTGTGATAGATTTTTGTCCTTTGTAACTTTGGCATTCCAATCAACTTTTCCACCAAACCCAGCCTTATGCTTGTTTGCTGTATTAAGAACTTGAAGCATATACTCTGGCTTTGTGCAGATTAATTTATCTACCTTAAACACTTGATTATCTTCTAAGCCAAAAAATGTTCCTAAAATTGGTGTGTCAGAATCAATCCCACATCCACATCCAAAAAGCATCGTAGATGTTAAGCCCAAGGTTAATCCAAGAGCTATTATTCTTTTAAATTTCATATTACACTCTCCACTACATTCTTAAAATGTCTTCTATTATCATATTCACACTTTCAGCAATGTGTTGTGCCGAATCACGAACCTGTGCCTGGCTATCCATCATTGCATAAGCAAAGTATGAATGATTAAACATATCAATATCACTAAATCCTGCGCCAAATACTACCGTATCTTCCTCAGATATATCAAATATATGTTGAACAACGGCTAGTGCCATTCCTTTTGTCACATATTGTCCAGTCACAAACATTTGAGTTTCATCTGTGGCTGAAATATTGGCTCTATTGCCCCATTTTTCAATATACTGGCTATATTCAGCTTCAGTAAAACCTTTGTCCTTAAATATTGTAATTTTAGTTATATCTCCACTCATTTCTTGAGTGCTACTCACAAACTCTGGAATAATGCCTTTCTTCTTTAAGCGTCTCTCAAATGTGGCATTTGACTTAAGCAACACAGCATTTCTCTCGCCAGCTAACAACAACTTGTAACTTCTGTTTTCTCCAAGTTCGTCAGCTACTCCCAAGCAAACAAGTCTATCTATAGGTGTTTTGCTAATTACTCTATCCTGGTAAATAACTACTCCACCATCGTTACAAATATATATGATATCATTTTTAAGCCTTCCGAAAATATCTTTAACTGAATCATAATTCTGCGCCGTAGCTACAGCAAACTTTATGTCCTTTTCTTTTAGGCGCACAATAAGATCAAGGATATCCTCCCCGACTTGTCTCTTATCATCTAACTCTATTATATTTTCCAAACTACTTACGACTAATCTAATCATAATTTAATCCCCACATAAGTGTTTTTTACACTTAAACTATTTCTTTCTCTTGTAAGTTTTTATCTTTGAGAATCGTCCATAATAACGAGTCCCTTTAACCGTTGTAAAGACAACCACTTTATAATAGTATTTTTTATTCTTTTTTAATTTTTTATCATAATATGTTAAATTGCTTCCTGCTTTAACACTAGCAATTGTTTTATAGTTCTTGTTCTTTTTAGTACTTCTTACTATGTTATAACCTGATGCTCCAGCCACAGTTTTCAAACTAAATGTAATGCCTTTACCTTTAGCCTTAATAGATTTAATACCACTCTTTCCTGGAACCGGCTGAACTACTACTCCTTTTGAAGTTCCACTCCTATGTATTTTTCCATTAATCTTTCTAAATGCAACAACTGTGTATGTATACTTTACGCCTGTTTCTAAATTTACATCTTTAAAAGATGTTATTGTTCCATTTGTAATCTTTGCAAGTTTTAAATCACCAACCTGTGGTTTTCTATAAACACGATATTCCGTTATTCCATATTGGCCCGTCCAAGATATTAGTGCCGAATTGTATCCAGTACACTTGGCCGATAATCTAGGTGTACCTGGTGCAGCATTTGCAACTCTCACTGTACATCTAGAACTAAAACCTGACTTAGGAACACATGTTATAGTTGCTGTTCCTTGATTCTTTGCTGTAATAACACCTTTTTTCGAAACAGATGCAACTTTTCCATTACTTGAAACATATTTTGAAACAGAATTTGATTTTTTATTAGGTAGTAACGTTGCTTTCAATTTCTTCGTCTGTCCCGAATACAATGAAACATAATTTGGTGAAACTGATACACCACTAGTTGCAACACTAATCTTTAGACCACTGATAGCACCTGTAGCAGAAATAGCATAAACCGTTGTGCTACCTTTCTTCTTGCCAGTCACATAGCCTTTTGAATCTACTGTACAAACAGCAGGATTGTTTGATCTATAATAAACTGTTCCTGATTTTTTAATAGTAACAGGAAGTTTTGTTTTAACTCCCTTAGTAATGTACTTTACTGAAGTAATTGTAGTGTATGATGCCGATAAATAACCTTTGTAAAGCTTTCCTTTATACCTCGCATTAGCATATAACCAATATGGGTTCTTAAGAAGTCTAGTACCATATCCTGAATTACTAATTTTACCATTATAAACTGTAACCCTAGTTCCCTTAGGCAAGGTAACCAATCCTTTGTATCCAGTGCCAGGGCCTTTACGAATCATAATAGATGAAGAAATCTTTGCCGATTTTGTAGCCGATCCCAAAGTAACCGTCTGTGCACGCGATGGCATACTCTTAAAAACAGGAATAATAAATTTCTTTGTCAATTTAGCAATTCCCATTGATTCATATGCGTTTGCAGTGAGCATTGACTCTGCTGCTGCGCCATAAACATTTGTCATATACTGATGGCTATATAAACCATATTTTGAAGATCTGTTAACATTGAATCTTTCAAAGTAAATAGTATTCTGACCACAGTTGATATATTTGTCACCAATATATTTTGCTCCACCATTAATGGATTTCATTGGAGTATTCCATGGACGAGAATAAGTCTTTCCAGACTTACACCAACTTAGTCCACTAGCAATAGGATTGGCTCCTGTGAAAGCGCCAATGTTATAGAAGTTATAATAACCTTTATATGAACCATAAGATCCAGATACACTTCCACTCGCACCCATTCCTGCGTACTTCGAATTCTTTGCACCACCAATCTCTTGTCTGATTTTTGATGCAATATAGTATGCATTAACATTACTAGCTTTTGCTGCTGCAATAATTTGTGCAGAGTACTTTGTGCTTGTTTTTATATATTTGCCTTTTGTATTTATATAGCAAATATTTGTTTTATACATAAATGTGCCCTTAAGCACCGCTTCAACTCCAGCTTGCGTTTGAGTGGCTGAATCATACGACAAAGACTCAAACATATAAACAAAACCAGTATTTAAGAAGTTTCTTGGATCCATAAAGTATGCTGTGGCATTCTTGTTTGCTGAAACCCAAGTGCCTCCATCTTTTGCTACATATTTCTTAGTAGATGGGAAGTAATCTCCCTTTGCATTTGATTTGAAGAATTTACTAAAATAATTCTCAATCAAACTATTATTATTAGCAGCCTCTTTTGAAACAGCTGTTGCAAACTTAATGTTTGTCTTATATGGAACAAACTTCCAACTAGGATACTTTTTATGCATAGTTCTAAGGAATGGCTTATAGCTTGCAGGGAAATTTTTAATACTTGTCTCAAAAGCATCAGCCTTAACTTCTGTTTTTGGCACATAGTTAACACTGACTACCGCTAAAGCTATAGTCATTACTAAAACCATTATTCTTTTTAGAATAGAGTTTCGCATAAATAACCTACTCTTTTATTTTTTACGTACCTTTACACCCTTTGTGGCACGCTTACCAATCTTAAGTTTTCTTAATTCGACATTTTTTCCATTAGCCTTAACTGTGATGTCATCACCAGTATCAAGCACGTAAACATGCGATACCCAGTCGCCATCATTAAGTCTAATACCGATAACTCCCTTTGTACCTTTCTTTTGTTCAGGCACTTGGCTTATAGGGAATCTCAAGAAGATGCCGCCGTCTGTCTGAATAACTAGAATCTCTCTTGTATACTGAAGTTCTCCCTCCTGTGGCTTATCTCCATCGATAGGAAGTTCAGTCTGCTCGAAGTCTAATGATTCCATATCTTCATCGGAACCACCTGTGATTTCAACTGGCTCTTCGTCGTCGTATACTTTTTCTGAAATTCTAGTCATGTTAACTGAAGCAAGTTCGTCGCCATCAGCCAACTTAGTTGCTGCCATAGTCTTTCTGTTAGTTTCAAACTCACTACCGTCTACTAACTTTATAAGCCCTAATTTTGTTGTAAATAAGAGTTTTTTGTCTTTTATCTCATCATATGTGAATAATGCGACAATATTTTCACCCGCACTTGAGTAATTTCCTAGGTTGTCGATAGGTGTTCCCTTCTCACGAACCTTCTTCAAAGGAATCTGCTGAACCTTAACTTGGTGCACATTTCCAGTGTTTGTGAAGATTAAAACACTGTCTGTATTCATACATCTGTAAATGTACTTGTACTCCTTATTTACAGATTCAATATTTCTATCATAGGCTGCAGGCTCTAACAATTTTGCATATCCAAACTTGTCCTGTACGAAGACAACTTCCTGCTCTACAAATTCGTTTTCGTTGAATACTGCTTCCTTACCATCTTCAATAGAAGTTTTACGTTCTTCGGCGTACTCTTCTTTGATAGCCTTAAGGTCAGTCTTGATAGCCTTTGTCATTGAGCGCTTGTTCTGAAGGATATCCTCATACTCTGCAATCTTTTCAGTTAGCTCTTCATATTCTTTCTCAAGAGCCTTAATCTCAAGACCAATCAATTTTGCAAGTCTTAAATCAAGAATAGCTGTAGCCTGGCGATCAGTGAAGTTCAAGTTTCCAGCAAGAACTGAGTTTTCTTTTTTCTTAAACTTGATACCTTCAGTCACACCTTTAGTCAAGCAATCTCTTACTTGCTTCTGACTCTCACTACCACGGATAATCTCAATAATCAAATCGATTATATTTGTTGCCTTGATAAGACCTTCTTTGATTTCTTTTTGTTCCATCGCTTTCTCAAGCAATGTCTTGTATTTTCTAGTAGCAAGTTCATACTGATATTCAACGTAGAACTTAAGAATCTTTTTGATTCCCATAACTTCTGGTCTACCATCAGCAATGGCTAGCATGTTTACGCCAAAAGTATCTTCTAACTTTGTCTTCTTATAAAGCATGTTCGTAATCTTTTCAACATCTGCACCCTTCTTAAGTTCAAGAACGATACGAACACCATCTTTATTAGTAGCATTTTGAATATCAACAATATCTGTTGTAACTTTATTCTCAACAAGTGACACAACATCTGATAAGAACTTGCCAACGCCCGCTCCAATCATTGTATAAGGAATCTCAGTGATGATAAGTTTGTCGTGTCCCCTGCTCTTTCCCTTCTCAAACTCAATCTTTCCACGAAGCTTAAGCTTTCCAGTTCCTGTTTCGTAAATCTCTTTTAGTTCAGATTTGTTTGCAACGATTCCACCTGTTGGGAAATCTGGACCTGGCATAATCTCAAGCAAGTCTTCCACGCTGATGCTGTTCTTTGACATATATTTCATAACCGCATCAATAACCTCACCCAAGTTGTGAGTTGGAATACTTGTTGCCATACCAACGGCAATACCATCTGCTCCATTCACAAGCAAGTTTGGCACACGAACAGGTAAAACCTCTGGCTCTTTTTCGGTCTCGTCGAAGTTAGGTACGAAATCTACTATGTCTTTGTCGAGGTCTGCTAAGTAAACATCCTCAGTAAACTTCTGGAGTTTAGCCTCTGTGTAACGCATGGACGCTGCTCCGTCACCTTCTATTGATCCGAAGTTTCCATGGCCGTCCACTAACGCTTTTCCCTTCTTGAACTCCTGCGCCAAAACTACAAGAGTCTCATAAATTGAACTATCACCGTGTGGATGGTATTTACCCATCGTATCACCAACTATACGAGCTGATTTACGAGGAGACTTGTCGTGGTTTAGATGAAGCTGGTCCATAGCGTAAAGCACACGTCTCTGAACTGGCTTTAAACCATCTCTAGCGTCAGGCAATGCTCTAGCACAGATAACACTCATCGCGTAATCAATATAGCTTTTCTGCATTACCTCCGAATATTCCGTTTTAATTATTTGTTCTGACATTTATATTCTCCTAATTCCTTAGTGTTTTATGCATCAATCTCTGCGTCTCTGGCATTCTTGTAAATGAAGTCACGTCTAGGTGCTACTTCTGTACCCATTAGCATATTTGTAACTCTTGAAGCTAGTTTCGCATCTTCTATTTCTACTTGCTTTAAGATACGAGTCTTTGGATCAAGCGTTGTCTCCCAAAGTTGCTCTGGGTCCATCTCACCAAGACCTTTGTATCTCTGCAATGTAAATCCTTTATGTTTTTTACGATACTTTTCAAGTGCCTTGTCATCATATAAGTACTCGCCATCTTCACCCTTCTTAGGAACAACCTTGTAAAGCGGAGGTGTTGCGATATACACATGACCACCTGAAATTAAATCTGGCATAAATCTATAGAAGAATGTGAGTAACAACGTATCGATATGAGCACCGTCCACGTCGGCATCAGTCATAAGAATGATTTTGTGGAATTTAAGTTTGTCTATATCGAAATCGTTACCGTAGCCTTCGGAGAAGCCGCATCCAAAAGCGTTAATCATAGTCTTAATTTCAGCATTCGCCAAAACCTTATCCATGGATGCTTTCTCAACGTTTAGAATCTTACCTCTGATTGGCATAATTGCTTGAGTCTTTCTATCTCTAGCCATCTTCGCCGAACCGCCGGCAGAATCACCCTCCACAATAAAGATTTCACACTCTTCAGGTTTTCTGCTCTCACAGTTTGCAAGCTTACCATTACTGTCTATTGAAAACTTACTCTTTGTAAGCATGTTTGTCTTTGATCTAGCCTCTGCCTTTCTAATCTTGGCAGATTTCTCAGCACACTCGATAACCTTCTTCAAAGTTTCAAGGTTCTTGTCAAAGTAAAGTGTAAGCTGTTCGTTTGCAATAGACTTTGTAGCCTTTTCAGCATCAGGGTTATCAAGTTTTGTCTTTGTCTGACCTTCGAATCTTGGATCTGGATGCTTGATAGCAACGATTGCTGTAAGTCCGTTACGAACATCGGCACCTGTAAAGTTCGCATCCTTATCCTTTAGGTTTCCAAGCTCTCTCGCATACTGGTTTATAGTCTGTGTAAGTGTAGACTTAAATCCAGTGATGTGCGCTCCACCTTCCTGCGTGAAAATATTGTTACAGAAACCTAGGATATTCTCTGTAAACTCGTTTATATATTGGAAAGCAATCTCAAGTTCGATACCTTCCACTTCGCGTTTGAAGTAAATGATATCTGTCACTGCTTCTTTTTCGTTATCTAGATCCTTAATGAAAGCTTTGATTCCGTCTGGCTCGTGATACTCTACAGTCTCCTCCTCACCCACGCGCTTATTTTCATAATGAATTGTAAGACCTGGGTTTAGGTAAGCTGTCTCGTGAAGTCTACTTCTAACGGCGTCCGCCTTAAAGTAAGTCTTCTCAAAAATCTCAGGATCAGGAAGGAATGTAACCTTAGTACCTGTATCATTCTTTCTACAAGTTCCAACTTCCTTAACCTTTGACTTAACCTTACCCTGCTTATACTTCTGATTCCAAACAACTCCATCTCTCTTAACCCAAACTTCCATCCACTCAGAAAGCGCGTTAACAACAGATGAACCAACGCCGTGAAGTCCACCAGAAATCTTATAGTTGCCATCGCCAAACTTACCACCGGCATGAAGTGTTGTGAAAACTACTTCAAGGGCGGATTTCTTAGCTTGTTTATTCATATCAACAGGAATACCACGACCGTTATCTTCGATAGTAGCTGTTCCATCCTTATTTAGGGTTACCCAAATCTCGTCACAGTAGCCAGCTAAATGCTCATCTACTGAGTTGTCCATAATCTCGTATATTAAGTGGTTAAGACCTTTGGTTCCAACACTACCAATATACATTCCAGGACGCTGACGAACTGGCTCTAAGCCTTTAAGGACCGAAATACTATCGCCATCGTAGTTTTTACTTTTTCCGTCGTATTTACTTGCCATTTTGCTCTCCATTTCTATTTATTATGAGGTT
>CAMZGB010000020.1 GCA_947306285.1 uncultured Lachnospira sp. | reverse complement strand
TTAGAATTTGGTACACGGTTAAGAACTGTTCCAAGTAGTTTACATCCAACTCTATCAAGTTGATCAGTTGCTTGCTTAATAATCTTTCTTGATACATAACCACTTCTTATAACCATTATAGCCCCATCACACATTGAAGCAATCAATGCACCGTCTGCCACGTTGTCTAGAGGTGGTGAATCAATAATTACATATCTAAACTCTTCTGAAAGTTTATCCAATAGTTCCTTGAATTTTGGATCTTCCAAAAGAACTGTAGGATTTTCTAATACATTTGTACATGGAATGAAATATCCATTTTCGACATTTGTGTCATAAACAACGTCATCGTATTCAGCAATACCTGATAGATAGTAGTCCATTCCTTTTACTTCTTCATCACTTTCAACTTTGTATCTGTTTGTAGCTGTCGCTTTTCTTAAATCTAAATCGATAAATGCTGTTTTGAATCCAGCTTCAGCTAACATTTTCCAAAGATAAACTGAAATAAAACTCTTTCCTTCATTTGGAACACTACTTGTTATAAGAATTTTCTTAGTACTGTGTCCCGAAAATTTAATATTTATACGAAGTCTATTTAATGCTTCCTCAACAGAATATGGAAGGTCAACTAATTGTATATCTACTTTCTTCATTATTTTGCCCTCCTTAGTAATCCTTTTTTAGTTATTGGTTTTTCATCATCTTCTATAAAGATATCATTCTCTGGAATTACAGTAAGTGGTGCAAATCCAAACTCATTCTCAACATCTTCTGCAGTCTTTAATGTATCATCAAGTAAGAATCTAATAATTATTATAACCATATAGACAAATGCAAATAGGAATCCTCCTAATAACAATGCCTTCAAATAACTTGGCCCAACCTTCGTTTCCTCTAATTTACCCCTCTGAACAATGTTAGGTTTTGTTGTACTCATTGCTCTTGGCAAATATGTTCTTAATGACTCAACTAAAGTGTTTGTAATCTTCTGCGCTTGCTTTGCATCATTACTTGTTGTAGTAATTCTTAATACTCTAGTATCCTCAGGATTTTCAATAGTTATCATTTGAACTAATTGATCGGCAGTCATATCTAAATCAAGTTTATCTATAACCTCCTCCATTACCGGATAACTGTATATTAGTTCTTCGTAGTCTTTTGTAAGTGCTGCACCTATATTAAGATCGGCAAAATTAACTACTGTATCATCTGATGCTGAAACTGCATACAATTTCGCAGTAGATTGATATGTTGGATGCTTCATAAAGTATGTATAGGCACTAAACAAAAGTGCTCCAACCAAAAAGCAAAGTATAATATACTGCACATGGTCAAGTAACATACTAAAGATTTTCCCAAGATTTATTGTGTCATCATCAATGCTATCTGCAGATACCACAATAAAATCATTAGGATTCTGTGTGTTCTCTTGTTTCTTTTCTTTTTCCATCATTGTTTTATCCTCTATCTTCTTTTTATTTTTTGAGATTTATTTGTTTTTCTTTGTCCCGTCTTTTTTTACTTCGTCGTAGAAGAGTTTTCTTACGACTTCGTTTAAGCTTTTCTTATTTGGATAAAATGCGTTGTATCCGTAATGATCTATCTTGTTCTTACCCTTTATTTTATAAGTTCCTAGATATTTATCCTTAAGAACTGCTTTAATTACTTTGCTTGCATCATTACCCGACATTGATGTAATCATGTAATCGTCTAACTTTCTGTAAGTCTTAAGTGGGAATCTTGGATCTTTTTCCGTCTTCTTATCTACCACTTTTTTAAGACCTTTCATATACTCGTTAGCTCTACGCATTCTGCATTCGTTGCTACCGTCACCAACATTCATACGATCGTGAACATAATGCGTTGCTTGTGAGTCATTAAGTTTGATTGTCTTGCCCTTTTTCAAAGTTTTATCTGACTTCGAAAAGTCATCTTCTATTTTGACAGTAACACCACCAACCAGATGGTTAAGCTCTTTGATTGCATCTTGATTTAGTGCAGTATACTCATCTATGTATTGATCATGTAGCAAGTTGGAAACAGCTTTCATTGTATTTTCACAAGCTTGTTCTTTACCGTCTCCTACCGCATGCGCTAAAGCAAGCTGAATATCTGTCGTTGCCAGGAAGTTTCCATTCTTGTCTAGCGAATCAACAGCACAGATTGTATCTCTGTCTATTGGAAGAAGTGCATACGTGTTTTTCTCACGATCGATTACTAGAACTATTATCACGTCCGCCTGACCATGATTCTCAGACATATCCTTGGTTGTCTTTCCCTTTACATCAGTACCGATTAGTAGGTATGTTTCAATATTAGCCTTCGGAATACAATCGACTCCACCAATGTTTACAATTTTATCGGTCCTGTTTCGCTTCTTTGATGACTCTTCAGGTTCACCTATAAATATGATTGCAAGGATTCCTACGATACAGAGGACCGCAAAAATACTTAGGTAGATTATCGCACTCTTATGCTGTTTTGCAGTTTCTTTAAAACCTTTTTTACCTTCGTTCATTTTCTACCTCATAAATACAGCTAGTCCATGCAACAAATCATAACCAGCTTCTGGATATTTCTTTTCTAATACTACCAACACCACAAGTAGTAAAAAACATATGATTGATAGTATAACCGCTGTTTTTTTAGCCATTTCTTTTCTCCTAATTTTCTAAAGTTTTATGGGTGTTTTTGCGCACAAAAAGACTGTGGGCGCAGAAACCCATATTCCGTTAAATTATAGCATATAACGGCGTATATTTCTATATGAAATATGGCATATTAATAGTTGTTTTGGTATAATATTTTTGTTATGTGGATTGCAAATAATTGGAAAGATTATGAGGTTTTAGATACGTCTTCCGGCGAAAAATTAGAACGCTGGGGAGACTTCTTTTTGGTGCGTCCAGACCCACAGGTTATTTGGGACACTGAAAAGACAGATTATAGATGGTTTAACCCAAATGGACACTACTTTAGAAGCAATAAAGGTGGGGGCGAATGGGAATTTAACGATTTGCCAGAGATTTGGAACATAAACTACGGTGATTTGGTATTCAATCTAAAGCCTTTTAGTTTTAAACATACTGGATTATTCCCTGAACAGGCTGTAAATTGGGACTGGTTTAGTGAAATTATTAAAAATGCCAAAACTGAGCGCGATGAGATTAAGGTTTTGAACCTATTTGCATATACAGGTGGTGCTACTCTAGCAGCTTTAAATGCAGGCGCACATGTCACTCACGTGGACGCGTCGAAGGGTATGGTCACTTGGGCTAAAGAAAACGCTACTTCCTCTGGCCTTGCCGATAGACCTTTAAGGTGGTTAGTTGATGACTGTGTAAAGTTTGTTGAGCGCGAGATTAGACGTGGAAACAAATACGATGCCATCATTATGGATCCACCATCATATGGACGTGGTCCAAAAGGCGAGATTTGGAAGATTGAGGAAAGCATTTTCCCATTTATCGAGAAGTGCTCACAGTTACTGAATGACGATCCTCTGTTCTTCTTGGTTAATTCCTATACTACTGGATTACAGCCAGCGGTACTTAGTTATATGATTAATATGGCTGTTGGTTCAAAGTTTGGTGGCAAAGTTGAAGCTGATGAAATTGGACTTCCGGTTAGTTCCAACGGATTGGTATTGCCGTGCGGAGCTAGTGGTAGATGGATGAAAGAATAAAAAATGTGTGACCTTTTGGTCACACATTCTTTTTATTTTATGCATTTTCTAATGTTACTTCATTTATTTCAAACCCATCATCATTTATATCTCTACATATCGAAACAATATACTTATCATTCATCTTAAACTGTGTATATCTATACTCTGTCTGATTTCGGATGACTGGGCCTTCCGGTCTAAATACTATTTCAAATGAGTTTAGTGGTTTTCTAAGACCCATTCCTATATTTTTAAGATAAGCTTCCTTCAATGTCCAAACTTCGCAGAACCTTTGATGTCTTTCTTCGTCGTTTGCTCCTGAATTTATGTATTCACATTCACCTTGCAAGAAGTTCTTCTCTGCTATTCTGTGTTTATCGGCTTTTTTCTTTTGAATATCGATTCCCACTTCGTAGTCAGATACTACTGCTACCACATATCTTCCTGAGTGCGATAGATTAAACTTTAAATCTGAATTTGCAAAATATGGTTTTCCATGTTTATCTATATCCACATCAGAATCCACAAAATATTTTGTCCTTATAAAGTTTATCAAAAGCCCTGAGCCCATCAATCTTAGTTTGTCAGCTGTGGACTGACTTTTTTCAATTCTCTCTAATCTGCCTTCTGTTATGTTTTCAATCTGCGAATTAAATATCGCTTTGTTTCTCAAAGGCTCAATGTCAAAATAGTATACTTCCATCTTTCCTCACGTTTCTCCTAAATTATATGTCACATATTTGTATTTCAAATATCACTTATTTATAAATTCTTCTTCATCGTATTAATTCCAAGCGCCCTCTTGCCCTGAAGTCTTGTTCCCGAGAAAATACTTGAGAACAATACAAGCAATGGGAATATCTCAAGACGTCCTACTAACATGTCAAACATCAAAACAATCTTTGAAATTGTTCCGAAGCATGTAAAATCTGTTGCCACGCTGTCAAAACCTGGTCCAATGTTATTTAGTGTAGCCATAACCGCCGAAAGATTTGTCGCAACGCTGTGTCCATCTATACTAATAATCAACACTGACACAATTAGGATTGCTACATACGCACCTAGGTATGCCATTGTTCTTTTTATGATGTCGTTTGCCACACTCTTCTTGTTCATTTTTACCTTTGAAACAAGTCTAGGATGTGTGATGTTTACAATCTCGTTTTTAACTGACTTCAACACGATAATCAAACGTGACATTTTGAATCCACCGCCGGTAGATCCCGCGCACGCACCGATTGCCATCAAGAATAGAATTATTCCCTTCGACAAAGCAGGCCATGCGTTAAAGTCTGCCACCGTTCCATAACCCGTCGTGGACGACATTGACGCCACCTGGAAAGCCGATTGCTGGAACGCTTCACCCCAGCCGCTGAACATCGCTCTTCCGTTTATCATTAGAATCACTATCGCCGCTATCAACATGACGAAGTACCATCTGAGTTCTTCGTCGAAGAAGACGAGTTTTGGTTTTCTAATTAATAGCAAGTAATACATCGTGAAGTTTAGCGAGCACACAATCATAAATACTGTGATTATGATTTGTACCGCCGTCGAATAACTGCCGATGCTTGTTCCGAGCAATGCAAATCCACCAGTACCCACTGTACCGAATGTAAGTGTGGATGATTCAAATGGTGTAAGTCCTGCAATGCATAGTGCAATCATCTCGATAAATGTGATTGCAATATATATTAAATAAAGTGTTTTTGCTGTGTTCTTCGCCTTCGGCAAAAACTTGCCAACTGAAGGGCCTGGAGATTCCGCCTTCATCATATGGATACTTGAGCTTGCGCCCAGCGGCAAAATCGCCATAATAAATACTAGCACTCCCATTCCACCTACCCAGTGTGTGAATGAACGCCAGAATAATGTGGCGTGTGATATTGTGTGGAAGTTGCCGGCACCTTTGACGATGGCATCTGTTAGTACTTCCTTGCCCTCAATGCCTATTCGCGCTGCGTTTGCCGTTAAGACTTCTGGATGTATGATACTAGATCCGGTTGTTGTGAATCCCGAGATAGTCTCAAACAATGCGTTGAAGTAATATGGGATTGCTCCTGTTAGTACGAATGGGACTGCTCCCACAAGACTAAGCAATATCCAGCCAAGTGACACCGAAACAAATCCTTCTTTTGCAAAGAATGCTTCGCTCTTTGGCTTCTTGATTTTTCCCAGCATACCTATAGCAAATACAACTGCTGCTAGTCCCAAATAGATTAGCGCATCTTTTGTCTCGCCATAATAAAACCCTACCATGGCAGGAAGGGTTAGAAATGCTCCCTCGAAGCACAATACGTATGCAAGTAAATATCTAATCATTGATATATTCATAATATCTCCAGTTTAAATATGTGATGTCTATAGATTTTTTATGTAACTATTGTAGATTTTTTGTGTAACTATTTTGCAATGTCATGCACGTCGTGAAGACCTTTTTCTGTAGTTAGTACTACTATTTTGTCTCCGGCGTGTATAAATGTGGAACCTGTTGCGATAGCTGATTTGTTATCGTGAGTTACGCAGCCAATAATAACACCCTTCTTAACTTTGATTTCGCTAAGCGGCTTATCGATAAACTTAGCATCATCAGGTATTTCAAATTCGATAGCTTCCACTCTATTATCATTAAGCTGATATAGTGAAAGAATTCCGCTATCGTTTTGCATCTGGCTACGAACGAATCTCAAGATTCTCTCCGCAATAATATATTTAGGATAAACCACACTACCTATATCTAGGCTATCGATAATCTTATCAAATGAAGTGCGGTGAATTTTTGTGATAACTTTGCACTTTGCAACTTCTTTTGCGTAAAGCGCAAGCATAATGTTTTCTTCGTCGAAGCTTGTGTTTGCGATAAACGCATCCACATCTTCTATGCCCTCTTCTATTAGAAGGTTCTTATCTGTAGCATCGCCTTGGATGATTGTTGCTCCATCTAAAATGTCACTTAACTTTTCACATCTTGCAGGGTCTTGCTCTATAATCTTAACTTCAACGCCCATCGACATCAAAATTCTTGATAGGTAAACTGTTGTACGTCCACCACCGATAAGCATAGCATTTGACGCGCCACTCACTGAGAAGCCTAGGCTCTTGAAAAATTCATGAGCCACATCAATACTTGCAAGTACCGAAATGATATCGCCCTCTTCCATCTTGAAATCACCGCCAGGGATCAAAACTTCGTTGTTTCTCTCCACTACCGGAACCAAAATTTCTGAATGGAACTTTTCGCCGAACTCTTTCATTGTCATATCATTCAGTGGACTTTGTTCGGTCAATTTATATGAAATAATTTCAGCCCTACTCTTAGGGAAAATATCTACGTTAAGCGCCAGCGGCAAATTAAGAAGCGTTGCCATCTCTCGAGCTGATGCAGCGTGTGGATTGATAACCATTGTAAGACCGAGCGTTGACTTGATTAGGCCAATCTCTCTTCCATACTCTGGGTTGCCCACTCTTGCGATTAGGTTTTTGACGCCCCTGCTCTTTGCAATTAGACATGCAAGCAAGTTCATCTCGTCGTTTCCTGTGACAGCAATAAAAAGATCACAGTCATCAATGTTTGCTTCCTCTAGCACGTTAATACTTGAGCCTGTTCCCAATACACCGAACACGTCAAAGGAATCGGAAATTTCTTCCACGATTTTAGCGTCAGTATCGATAACTGTAATTCTGTGTTCTTCTTGACTTAGTTGTTCTGCTAATGTACCACCTACGTTGCCACATCCAGCAATAATAATATTCATATTTGTCTCGCGCGCCTTAAATTTGGGCGCACATGCCTCCTAAAACAAGTATTATTTTCGCCCTATTATTATACAACTTCTTGATTTTTTAGCAATATTTTTTATATAATATTGGTAGCGTAAAAGTTACGGATGTTCTTACCCAAGAACACTACAATTAAATAAAGGAGATTTGTTATGTTAAAAGAATTCAAAGAGTTTGCCCTTAAGGGTAACATGATGGACTTGGCAGTTGGTGTAATTATGGGTGCTGCATTTAAAGATGTTGTAACTTCATTGGTTGATAACATCATTATGCCTCTTGTTTCAATGTTTACAGGCAATATTAATTTCGACAAGTGGAAGATTCCTAGCACAAATATTACATACGGTGTTTTCATTTCTGCATTGATTAACTTTATCATTATGGCATTCATTATCTTTATAATGGTTAAGATCATGAACAAGCTTCGCAGAAAAGATGAGGAAGTTACTACAAAAGTTTGTCCTCACTGTAAATCAGAAATCGACATCGAAGCAACTAAGTGTCCAAACTGTACTTCAGATGTTGAGTAAAAATTGCGATAATTTCAAAAAATATGACACTTTACCTTTTGTGAGGTTTTTATATAATTAAGGTACAAAGGTTTTCAAAATAAAACCTAACTTCCTCACACAAAAGAAAGTCGTTCCGGTTTATCCGAAGCGACTTTCTTTTTGTTTGCTTTTATTTATTCTTTTCATCTGCTATGTTATTTTCCATCACACTCTCATATGTTGGCTTCCAACCAGCTATATCACTTATTTCAAAATCATAAGTTAGCTTTTTCCCATATGCTTTCTCATAAGCATCTTTCTTTAAATCATAATCTCTGTCACGCATATATATGCTATTTTCTCTTACGGTTTTGTTTGGATCGGGATGCATCACATCAAGTACACTTATTCTGTATTTAACATCGACGAAATCTCCATCCAGTTTTTTCTTTGTATTCTCCATTTCCACGAAGCAATTTATCACTGGAACATTTAGTTTTGATGCGTAATAGAAAGGTCCTCTCTTCGGCGGACGAGGTTTTCTATAATTAAACCACATCTCCTGCTCCGGATAGATCAAAACAAACTCTTTGTTATTTACCATTTCTTTCAACTGAGGTTCAAAGAATTTGGTCATATAATTTCGGTTGTTGCTGATTGGTATAATGTCAGCATAATTCATTAGGTATCCAAGCACACCTTCCATTGCCAAATTTGTTTCTTGACTCACGATGTTTAGGTGTTTCTTTCCTGCCTTCAAAATCATATATCTGACAATAGCGTTTTCCACGGGGCTAAAATGGTTGCTTGTAATAATAGCTCCACCTCTTAGCGCCTCCACTTTTGCAATACCCTCTATATGAGTACTAATGTTAACCATACGAGAAGCCATGTTTGCCATGTATCTAGCCATTCGTCTATTGAACAAATACTTTGGCGTGTGTCTGCGCTTCATTACTTTTTTAAGCAATGCGTCTCGCTCATCACCTGTTAAAACAGGATCATTCACTTCCACTTTGGCATACCAATCTTCATCTTGAATAGCCTGTTTTATATTCTCTATCACTTTTTCTCTTACATCATCGAGAATTATCATTTATTACCTCATTTGTATTGCAAATGTATCTGATTTATAGTCTAATGACGCCTTCCTTATCTTGAACATTCTTAAATGTTAAATCCTGTCCTGTTATCATCACTGCACGACTGACAAGGTTTTCCATACTTGCCATATCGTGTGCCTTTTGCTCGTCTGTGTAGTTTTCCTTTAGATTCTTTATATCATCAATAAATTTTGTCTGCTCTGCATACTTCCAGAAAACATCACCATATTGAATACCATCAAATAACCATGGTTTCGAAAACAAGTTGTAGTGAATAATCACCGCGTCATCTCTGTCTTCGGCGCCTTCTACAGGCATAATGTCATACACATCCGACAAATATTTAATCTTTCCATTACACATCGCATTCAAGTAATCTTGATCTGGTGCAACTGTATCGAACTGATATTTCTGGAGAAGTGCTAAGAAATGCTCGTCCATTTTAACATCACGCATCTTCTTTGCATTCATAAGCAGAATTCCTGAGTTCACATATTTGCCTGGCTCCATACCGACAGCTTTCTCTGTATAATCAACCAACGGCTGAATGTGTAGTATCGAAGTATCCACACATGCACCCACCAAATTGTCACCTAAGTCTTCGTTGAAGAGTTCACTAATATCGCCAGGTACAGCCACATCACTATCTATGTAAATAACCTTGTCGTACTCAGGGAACATCTCCGGAATGAAAAGTCTATAATAAATTGTTAGAGTGAAATAATCCGCACGGAGCTTGTGTCCGTCGAAATCACTTCCAATGTTAAGCTCTCTTTCCATCTCATGGAACTTGATTTCAACATCATCTGTTGCCATCTCATCTATGTAACTCTTATACTTGTCGCTTAGTCCTTCTTGGATTACGTGAATTCTATATTTATAATCCTTCGACGCATTCTCGATTAGTGACTTGATTGCAACACCAAGGTATGGTGCATAGCCATCGTCGATCGTGAAAAAAATTGGTATTAATGTTTTCATTTGTTTAACCTCTTTATATGTTTTTTATTGATTTGTACATACTTCTGTACTCTTTTAATATGCCATCGTATTTATATAACTTCAAAACTTTATGCATTCTCTTTATATCCCAAGGTTTAACTGTAATTGTTCTAACCCATGGAAAGAATCTAAAGCCGGTCGTAAAATGTCGAATCACGGTGTCTTTTCTATTCTTCTTTTGCTCATTGTATTTGCGTGGCAAAGTCTTTTTTGCCGTCGCCAGTTTATTTAGTGCAGTTTGATCTGGCATAAACATTTTCTCGTTTCTGCACTTTTCCCTACACTGTTCAAAGAGTCCTGTCTCTTTCACCTTTTTCATATTGATAAGCAAAACTCCTGAATTTAAATAGTCTCTTCTTGTTGCTTTGTCGCGGAAAAACCAACTGCCATAGTGATCTAGCACTCCGCCAAATT
Organism: uncultured Lachnospira sp.; assembly: GCA_947306285.1. Lineage (GTDB taxonomy): Bacteria > Bacillota > Clostridia > Lachnospirales > Lachnospiraceae > Eubacterium_G. The sequence goes on along the minus strand of CAMZGB010000020.1, from coordinate 3,209 downwards.
CGTAATCTTCGACGTTCTGATTGAATAGTTCACTTATATCTTTGTCAGCGATAGTGTCGTTGTCTAGATAAAGGATTTTATCTGGGATATTTTCAATCTGATCTGCGAAGAGTCTAAGCATACACATAGGAGTGAATCTAGTATCAAGATTTGACTTTGGAATGAACTTTTTGAAGTTCTCACTCACATCAATCAATCTAATACTACTCTCGGGATTCACCTGCTTAATGTAAAAATCAAGCACCTTTACTGTATCCTCATTGACCATATTGTATCTTCTGTGAACAGTCTCAAGGCTCGCCGTCAAAATTATTATATTTAGTTTTCCTTTGTAGTGCTTCACTATGGAAATGATTGAAATGATTAAACCTTTTTCAATATTTTCATCTCCGCAGTAAAGTACATTAACTTCATTATTCATCTTTTTTATAAACTATATAGTCGTAAGTACTATTCTTACTCCTCTCTAACATAGTCTCGTAAATCTCATCGTGAAGTTTCTTAGCTCTATCTTTTCTAGACAAAGTTTTATCCGGCCAAAACGGTCCATCCACATAACAGGTTACTCTTGGTTTTTTTCTGTGCTTTCTCTTCTGATATGTAGTCGTAATTGTGAATGCCGGTTTGTTCTCGTTCACTGGAAACTTAAAACTAGTCTCCGCAAAAGGTCTCACTCCCGTATAGTATGGCCATAAATGTGCCTCCGGATAAATAGAGATGACATGCTTTTGCTCAATCCTCGTGTGAATTGCCTCAGTAAAGTCACGCATCTTATTAAAGTCTGTTGGAATTGTAATTGCACCTAAACTTGGAAGAATCTTCCCAATCACTGGAATTCCAAGGTTCGCTGGGCTTGCAATTACGTAACTCCTTTTGTTCCAAACCACATATGGGCTTTTGAACACATCGCCAATCACTTGCGTGTGATTTCCGTATGTGAAGAACCCCTGTTTTTTGAATGGCTTAAGCACTTCCTTATTCTCTACCTTTATTCCATACGCAATCGGAAACGCAATTCGAATAATTGCCCAAGCAATTCCATAAATAATCCAAGACACAGCTCTATAAATTGGATTGCTATGAATCCATTTATAGTTTTCCTTTAGACTTATGTTTTGATCTGCGCTTTCGACGAAGTCATCCTCATAAGTCTTATAGTATTTTGTTTCTGGAGTAAAATTCTTCACATTTCACCTCATAAAAAGAAACTAGATTACTCTAGTTCCCCCTTTTTCAAACCCGTTGTATTCTATCATATAAATAGGCATAAAAAAAGGATTGACATTAACTATTTTTATCATTATAAAATCAATCCTTTTGGTTTACATAACTATTATTCTACAACGTCATATATTGTATATATTATTTGCTACTGGTCTTCTCATAGTTTACAACAAATATTCCAATACATACTAATGCCAAAGCAACCATTATCTGCCATCCCATCACATTTGCTTCCTGTAAAATAGCAAATGATAATACTGCACCAAAGATTGGGTTCATGAACTTACATGTCGCAACTTTCGATACATCGTTATATTTGAGTAGTATTCCCCAAAGTGTGTAAGCTGCTGCTGAGATAAATCCCATATACAAAATAAGTGCTACTGCTTTTACGATAAACCATGCATCGCCTGACCAACTCATCTTTCCGCCAAACACTAGTCCAGCTATTGTCATTACGACTCCACCAAAGAAGAATTGATATCCACTTAGCATCACCACATTTGCATCTTTCGAAAACTTCTTTATGTATCCTTGCGCCATCGCACCTGAAAAGGCTGCGATGAAGATGAATCCTTCTCCTATAAACTTAAGATCAAAGTTAAGTCCCGTTCCAGTTAAATTCACAACTATAAGTCCTGCAAATCCAATCAAACTTCCTACCACCTTCTTCGTGGTCAACTTTTCTTGTTTGAATCCAAGCGCACAAATCAATATTGTGAAAAAAGTACCTGCTCCTGTAATGATAGATGCTTTAACTCCAGTTGTGTGTGCAAGTCCTATATAGAAGAACAAATACTGAAGTACTGTCTGGAATGTTGCTAGTGTTGCTATATAGCCTGGATGCTCTGGCTTTACAAACTTACGCTGTCTAACACTCTCCACTGCTATAACCATAATTCCCGCAATCGTGAACCTGATTCCAGCAAAAAGAATCTGGGAAGCTGTATCATTCCCAGATATCTTAAACATTTCATATCCAATCTTAATGCATCCAAACGCCGATCCCCAAAGAAAGCAACAAAACATTGCAACTATAATCATGACCGATGTTTTGGATAAATATTTGTGTGTCATCTTTCACCTAAACCATCGAACTTATCTATCTTTCTCCTACCACTGTGGCCGAAACTGCCAAAGCATTTGCACCCACATGACATGCAATACTGCACGGACATTTTCTAGCCATTATCCTAAAGCCGGGGAAAGCTCTTTTCACCCTCTCCATTAAATCTTTTGAGTCTTCATCGTTAATAAATGTATCAATAATTCCAATCGAGATTCTTTCCGGTGCGTACTCTCCGTACAATTCTTGTATTTTTTCCTTAACATACTCAATCAATTTATTCTTTGCCATATTTAGGCCTCTAGCCTTTTTTACAGCATCAATTCTTGCCTCATGTAAAATGAGAATTGGTTTGATATTTGCAAGGTTTGCTACTAGTGCCTTTGACGCGGACACCCTTCCACCCGCTTTCAAATATTTAAGTGTATCAACCGTCAAAACCATAAACGAGTTTTTACTCTCGCTCTCAAGTTTATTTTTTATTTCTTTGGCACTCATACCCTCGTCAGCCATCGCCTTTGCATCGTACACTGCTTCGTACAACATGCTAGATAATCTGTAGTTATTCACCACCTGCACTTTTCCGTCGAACTCCTGCGCGAATGCAGCTGCAGTATTATACGAACTAGATAGCGTAAGTGTCATCGGGATATACACAATCTCGTCATACCCATCGTCCAAAATATTCTGCCACATATCCATAAGGTCCTGTGGTGAAGGTTGTGAAGTTTTAACCTCAACTCCATCAGCCATCCCTTGATAAAGTTCACTGGTCGAAAGATTCTCGCCCTCTATATACGTCTTATCGCCAATTATCACCGGCAAAGTCATCAGAAAAATGCCGTCTTGTTTTCCTTCCTCTAATGTTATTGAACTGTTTGTGTCTGTCATTATTGCTACTTTCATTTTTTCTCCTCTT